>NZ_JBHWUR010000018.1:0-107287 GCF_042737755.1 Streptomyces sp. NPDC059994 | reverse complement strand
CTCAAGGTACGGACGCTTCCTTTGTTCCCGTTTCCGGGCCCTCCGGGCGCTTCCTTCGTTTCCGACTCTATCAGACTCTTTCGTGTCCGATTCCCAGTCAGCGGGATTCGCTTTCCAGGTTTTCGCTTTCGCGTTTCCCTTTCGGCGTGGTCACTACTTTAGCCGATTCCCCGGGCGGCTCATAATCGAGCCAGTGAATCCGAATTCCGGCATGCCGAAAGAAGGACCCGTTGGGGTCAGTCGTAGGTAGTGGGTGGCCGCTTCGGGTTACTGCTGAACAGCAGGACCCGTCTCAAGCGGCTCGGGCTACGTTAGGCGTCGGGCCGGGCCGAGTCAAGTTGCACGGCGGCGTGGCTGATGTGCCCGGTACGGGCTGACTGTCGGATCGTCAGAGATCCAGAACCGCCAGGGATGTGGGGCTCCGTCGCCGCCCACGCCGGTGCGCGGTCCGCTGCGTACCAGGTCGGCCGGTGGCGGGGTCCCCGTAAGTACGGAGAGCGGGGCATCCGTGCCGGTGCAGACGTCCGTGCCGTCGAGGGCCCGGTCGATGTCCAGGGCCGTGGCCAGCCGGGCAGGCCCTTTGGCCAGTTCCTTGTCGTTTCGGGCCGAGATTCGACGTTTACGCGCGAGCTCCGCGCCTACCTGGATCTCGCCCGCCCGCAGCAGGACCCCACTCGCCGCGCCCTCCGGCCCGCACACCACGTTCAGGCAGTGCCACATCCCGTACGTGAAGTAGACGTACGCGTGGCCGGCCGGCCCGAACATCACGCTGTTGCGCGCCGTGCGTCCGCGGAAGGCGTGCGACCCGGGGTCGTTCGCGCCGTCGTACGCCTCCACCTCCGTGAGCCGCAGCTCGACCGGGCCGTCGGCGGTGCGGCGCACGAGGGTGCGGCCGAGGAGGTCCGGTGCGACCTCCAGGACGGGGCGGTCGAAGAAACCGCGCGGGAGTGGCGTACGTTCGGGGGCCGCGATCATGGCGTCCGAGAGTACCGGGTGGGGAGACGGAACCGGAGGCCGCGGTTTTGCGTTTAGTGGGGGCAGGATCTATGGAGGGAACAGCATGGGGTTCAAGCGTCTGCTTGCGAGTCTGGGTGCCGGTGGCGCTTCGGTGGAGACGGAGCTGGCCGAGGCGAACGTGGTACCGGGCGGTGTCGTCCAGGGCGAGGTGCGGATCCAGGGCGGATCCGTGGACCAGATGATCGAGGGGCTCTCGGTCGGTCTCCAGGCGCGGGTCGAGGTCGAGGGCGGTGACCACGAGAGCAAGCAGGACATCGAGTTCACCAAGCTGCGCCTCGGCGGCGCGTTCGAGGTGAAGGCGGGCGCGGTGCACGTGGTGCCGTTCGGCCTGGAGATTCCGTGGGAGACGCCGGTCACGACGGTCGACGGTCAGCCGCTGCGCGGGATGCACATCGGTGTGACGACGGAGCTGGAGATCGCGCGCGCTCTGGACTCGGGCGACCTGGACCCGATCAGCGTGCACCCGCTGCCGGCGCAGCAGGCGATCCTCAACGCCTTCATCCAGCTGGGCTTCCGCTTCAAGAGCGCGGACATGGAGCGCGGGCACATCCGCGGCACCCGCCAGCGGCTGCCGTTCTACCAGGAGATCGAGTTCCACGCGCCGTCGGAGTACCGGGGCCTCAACCAGGTGGAGCTGACCTTCGTCGCGGACGACCGCGCGATGGACGTGGTCCTGGAGATGGACAAGAAGCCGGGGCTGTTCAGCGAGGGCAGCGACTCGTACCGCTCGTTCCAGGTGGGTCTGCACGACTACCAGGCGACGGACTGGCCGGCCTATCTGCACCAGTGGCTGGCGGAGGTCGGCGGCCGGCGCAACTGGTTCTAGGCTCGCCCTCGTCACTGGATCCCGGTGTCACCGGGATCCAGTGCCTATGGTCTGCGATACCGATGGTTACCGATCAGGAGGTGCCCGCGTGAGCGAGCTCAAGAGGCCGCCGCTCCCCCATGACTTCCACCCCGAGGTGCCCTCGTTCACCGTGGTGAGCGAGGACGTCCAGGAGGGTGCGCCACTGCAGGACGCCCAGGTGTACGCGGCCGGGAACACGTCTCCCCACCTTCGGTGGGAGGGGTTCCCGGCCGAGACCGAGAGCTTCGCGGTGACGTGCTTCGACCCGGACGCCCCGACGGGCAGCGGGTTCTGGCACTGGGTGGTGTTCGACATCCCGGCGTCGGTGACCGAGCTGCCGGCAGGCGCGGGCAGCGGGAAGTTCGAGGGTCTGCCGGCCGGGGCGGTCCAGGTCCGCAACGACTACGGGTCGAAGGAATTCGGCGGAGCGGCTCCGCCGGCCGGTGAGTCGCACCGCTATGTCTTCACCGTGTACGCGGTGGATTCCGCGAAGCTGGGACCGGACGCGGACGTGTCGCCCGCCGTCGTCGGATTCAATCTGCGGTTCCACACTCTGGCACGCGCCCAGCTGATCGGTATGTACACGGGTCCCTCGAACAGCTGACTCCGGGTAGCTGATCGTTCCTTCATTGTTTGCCCTGCTCTGGTCTTGGAGAGATCAGAGCAGGGCATTTTTAATGCGTTGTCCGTCGTGGCGAGCCCGGCCAAAGTTGATCCAAGCCCGCCAGGGGGTGGGCCGGCACTACGCGGAGGTGGGCAGGATGCGGGACACGCTGGTACTGAATGCGAGCTTCGAGCCGCTGTCGACGGTCACTCTCAACCGTGCGGTCGTGCTGGTCCTCCAGGACAAGGCCGTCGTCGAGCAGGAGCATCCCGAGCTCAGGATGCGTGCGGCCGCCGTGGAGATACCGGTGCCGCGGGTGATCAGACTCTGCCGTTACGTACGGGTGCCGTTCCGAAGACAGGCTCCGTGGTCGAGAAGGGGGGTGCTGGTCCGGGACCAGCACCGGTGCGCGTACTGCGGAAGGCGCGCGACGACCGTGGACCACGTGGTGCCGCGGGCCCAGGGCGGGCGGGACAGCTGGCTCAATACGGTGGCGTCCTGCGCCGAGGACAACCACCGCAAGGCCGACCGGACGCCGGACGAGGCGGGGATGCCGTTGCTGCGCGAGCCGTTTGTGCCGTCGCCTGCGGATGCGATGCTGCTCGCTATGGCGGCAGGCGATCGGTCGGCGCTGCCGGAGTGGTTGGCTCGCGGGGCCGCGTAGGCGTTCCGCCGCTTGTGCGGTTCGTTTGGCTGTGGGCCGTCTCCGGCTGGTCGCGCAGTTCCCCGCGCCCCTTACCTGAAGACAAGGCATCACGGAGCCCGCCTACCCGTCGGAGGCGGGCTCCGTACCTTTTAGCGCAGCACCAGCTGCACGATCGCCACCACGCCCACCGCGATGATCACCCCCCGCAGCACCGCCGGCTTCAGGCGGCGGCCGACCTTGGCGCCGATCTGGCCGCCTATGGTCGAGCCGGCCGCGATGAGCAGGACGGCCGTCCAGTCGAAGTCGGCGACGAAGAGGAAGAAGACGGCGGCGATGCCGTTGACCAGGGCCGCGAGGATGTTCTTGACGGCGTTGACGCGTTGCAGGCTCTCGGGGAGCAGCAGGCCCATCAGGGAGAGGTAGAGCACGCCCTGGGCCGCGCCGAAGTAGCCCCCGTAGATGCTGGCGAAGAAGAGGCCGACGAGCAGGACGGGGCCGCCGTCGGGGCGGGCCTGGGTGCCGGTGGCCTCGCGGCGGCGCTTGACGGCGGCGGCGATGCGCGGCTGGAAGAGGACGAGCAGCAGCGCGAGGCCGACCAGTACGGGGACGATCGCGTCGAACGCGTCGGACGGCAGGGCGAGCAGCAGGATGGCGCCGACGAGCCCGCCGATCAGCGCGGTGGACGCGAGGCGCAGGATACGGCGGGTCTGGCCGCGCAGTTCGCGGCGGTAGCCGATGGCTCCGCTGATGGAGCCGGAGACCAGGCCGAGGGTGTTGGACACGTTCGCCGTGATCGGCGGGAGACCGGTGGCCAGCAGCACGGGAAAGGTGATCAGGGTGCCTGAGCCGACGATCGTGTTGATGGTGCCGGCGCCGATGCCGGCCGCGAAGACCGCGAGTGCTTCCCAGATGGACAAGGCCATCTCCTTACACAATCAGTGAGACGCCTCCCCGCCATGGAGGTCGGGGGGCCGCACTGATCATGCACGGATGTTGCACTACGCAGTCAACTGGTCTCAGTCTACGGGCGGTTCCTCGCGGCGCTCGGATCCCGTGTTGAAGCCGGGCATCCCGCTGCCGAGGTTGCCGAAGGCGCCGGACAGGCCCTTGAGCGCGTCGCCGATCTCGCTGGGCACGATCCAGAGCTTGTTGGCGTCGCCCTCGGCGATCTTCGGGAGCATCTGGAGGTACTGGTACGAGAGGAGCTTCTGGTCGGGGTCGCCCGCGTGGATGGACTCGAAGACCGTACGGATCGCCTGGGCCTCGCCCTCGGCGCGCAGTGCGGCCGCCTTGGCCTCACCTTCGGCGCGCAGGATCGCGGACTGCTTCTCGCCCTCGGCGCGCAGGATCTCGGACTGCCGGACACCTTCGGCCTGGAGGATCGCGGCGCGCTTGTCACGGTCGGCGCGCATCTGCTTCTCCATCGAGTCCTGGATGGAGGTCGGCGGCTCGATGGCCTTGAGCTCGACGCGGTTGACGCGGATGCCCCACTTGCCGGTGGCCTCGTCGAGGACGCCGCGCAGGGCCGCGTTGATCTCCTCGCGGGAGGTGAGGGTCCGCTCCAGGTCCATGCCGCCGATGATGTTGCGGAGCGTGGTGACGGTGAGCTGTTCGATCGCCTGGATGTAGCTGGCGACTTCGTACGTGGCGGCGCGGGCGTCGGTCACCTGGTAGTAGATGACGGTGTCGATGTTGACGACCAGGTTGTCCTGGGTGATCACCGGCTGCGGCGGGAACGGCACGACCTGCTCGCGGAGGTCGATGCGGTTGCGGATCGAGTCGATGAACGGGACGACGATGTTCAGGCCCGCGTTCAGCGTCCTCGTATAGCGGCCGAAGCGCTCCACGATGGCCGCGCTGGCCTGCGGGATCACCTGGATGGTCTTGATCAGGGCGATGAAGACCAGCACCACCAGAATGATCAGGACGATGATGATCGCTGACATCGCGTTCCCCGTGCCTTTCTTGCCTCTAGGAAGTGTCCGGCAGCCGTGCGGCCCCCGGCCCGGATGATCCTGGCATGGTTCACATGACGATGGCAGTCGCTCCGTCGATCTCGACCACATCGACCTGCTGGCCGGGTTCGAACGACTGGCCGCCGTCGAGGGCGCGGGCCGACCACACCTCGCCCGCCAGCTTGATCCTGCCGCCGCTGCCGTCGACCCTCTCCAGGACGACGGCCTGACGGCCCTTCAGCGCGTCGATGCCGGTGGCGAGGCGGGGCCGCTCGGCGCTGTGCCGGGCCGCGATGGGCCGGACGACGGCGATGAGGGCGACCGAGACCACCACGAAGACGAGGACCTGCGCGACGGTGCCCAGTCCCAGGCCCGCGGCCACGGCCGCGGCGACCGCGCCGACGGCCAGCATGCCGAATTCCGGCATGGCGGTCAGCACCAGAGGAATTCCGAGACCCGCCGCCGCGATCAGCCACCCAACCCATGCGTCCACGAGGTCATGGTAGGTCCGGGCACCCCGTCACGGACAGTGCGCCCGGGGAGCGCCCGGGTCAGCCGAGGGGCAGACCGGTCGCGGAGTAGCGGTCGCCGCGGTGTTCGACGACCAGCGGGAGCCCGAAGCAGAGGGAGAGGTTGCGGGAGGTGAGCTCGGTCTCCATGGGGCCCGCGGCGAGCACCTTGCCCTGGCGGATCATGAGGACGTGGGTGAAGCCGGGGGCGATCTCCTCGACGTGGTGCGTGACCATGACCATCGAGGGCGCGTACGGGTCGCGGGCGAGGCGGCCGAGGCGGCGGACCAGGTCCTCGCGGCCGCCCAGGTCGAGACCGGCGGCCGGCTCGTCGAGGAGCAGCAGCTCGGGGTCGGTCATCATCGCGCGGGCGATCAGGGTGCGCTTGCGCTCGCCTTCGGAGAGGGTGCCGAACTTCCGGTCGACGTAGTCGGTCATGCCGAGCCGGTCGAGGAAGGCGCGGGCGCGCTCCTCGTCGATGGCGTCGTACTGCTCCTGCCAGGTGGCGGTCATGCCGTACGCGGCGGTGAGCACCGTCTGGAGCACGGTCTGGCGCTTGGGCAGCTTGTCGGCCATGGCGACGCCGGCCATGCCGATGCGCGGGCGCAGCTCGAACACGTCGACCTTGCCGAGCCGGTCGCCGAGGATCTTCGCCGTACCGGTGGTCGGGAAGAGGTAGCTGGAGGCGATGTTGAGGAGGGTGGTCTTGCCGGCGCCGTTGGGGCCGAGGATCACCCAGCGCTCGCCCTCCTTGACCGACCAGGAGACGTCGTCCACCAGAGCGCGTCCGTCGCGGACCACGGATACGTCCACCAGCTCCAGTACATCGCTCATGAGCGCGTTGTCTCCCCATGCAATCGTCTTGAGGTCCGGGCTGTTCCTGTGCAGGGTCCCGGGGAAATCTCCCAGGGAAAACCTACGCCACTGAGGGAGTGGACCTGCCGTGAGGGCCAGTACCTAGGCTGGGTCCATGTTCTCGGAACCACGTTCAGGTCGGCTGGCCGCATGGGGAAATGCCCTGTTGGCCGGGAAAGTTTCACCGGATGACGCCGCGTCGGCGATCGTCGGGGACGACACGGTGCACCGGGTGGCGGGGCTGCCGGGTGAGGCGGCACCGGTGGGGCTCACGCTGGCGCTCGGGCGGCTGCGGGGGCTCGGGGTGACCGGCTTCCGGGTCGCGCTGCCCGCCCCGGGGCATCCGCTGGGGCTCAGCGGGCCGCCGGAGTTCAACGCGCGGGCGCTGGACGCGGAGGAGGCCGTCGTCGGCTTCGGGGCGCCGCACGGGCTGGTGCCGGAGGTCAGCGAGGTGGGGCCCGCGGGTGATGTGCGGGTGGAGGTCGTCTGGCAGTGCCTGGCGGTACGGGAGGCGCCGCCGGCCGATGTGCCCTCGCTCGGGGAGGCGGAGCGCGAGCTCGCGGAGGCGCTGCGGGAGGCGACGGCCGTTCTGACCCGGCTCGACGTCGCCGGGTCGGGGCCGGCGGCGGAGGCGGCGATCGACGCGTACCGGGCGCGGGCGGAGGGGCCGGACGACTCGGTCCTGGCTCCCGGTTATCCGCCGCGGGCGGTACGGGTGTTGGAGCTGGCCCGGCGGGTCGCGCTGCTGGTCGAGGTGGCGCGGGGGGCGGAGCACATCGGCGGGGCGGTGAGCGCGTCGGAGCTCGCGGCTCGGGCGGAGGCGTTGCGGCCGGTGGAGCGGGTGGCTCGACGGGCTCGGGTGGCGGCGTACAACTCGTATGTGGAGGGTCCCCCACCCCGCCCGTTCCCCTGAACCCTCCGGGGGGTGGGTGGGGGTGGAGGCTCGTTTCCCGGGGGCTGAGCCGCCGGACCCCCGTTGCGGGGGCTGCGCCGCCGGACCCCCGTTGCGGGGGCTGCGCCCCCTGCACCCCGCTTCGGGGCTGCGCCCCGGACCCCGTTCGTCGCAGGGCTTCTGTGGCCGGTCGCGCAGTTCCCCCGCGCCCCTGAAGACCGGCACCTCCAGCCCCTCCGGCGTTCGAGGAGTGGGGTGCACCTTCAGGGGCGCGGGGCTGTGGCATCGTGCGGCTCCGCCGCGGGCGCGATCAGCCCCCACCCACCCGCAGAAAAACACGGGGCCGGGGCGCAGCCCCTGGCGGGGTGGGGGCACACGAACGCTCGCGGTCAGGAGTTGGAGGACTCGTTTCCGAAGGCCGGGTTGAGTACGCCGATCACGTTCACCGAGTTGCCCGTGGCGTTGACCGGGACATGGACCGGCGCCTGGATCAGGTTGCCGGAGACCACGCCCGGGGAGTGGTCCGCCTTGCCGTCCGCGTTCGCTCCGTGCGCGGAGGCGGCACCGGCACCGGCTGCGACGATTCCTCCGGCGACCATGGCGACGGCGGCGGCCTTCTTCAGGTTCTTCACTTCAGGTTCCTCCTGGTCTCGCCGCGACGGTCCGCCGCAGCACGCCCTGGAGAACGCCCACCGGTCGCCGGGGATACGCCGGACGGGTGACATACACCCGACAGTATGAATCTCTCGCTGGAGTGTGACGATCCGTATTTACGGACCTTCACCTCTGTCCGGCGCCCCGTCAGTCCGTCAGGCCGTGGCGCACCGCCCACAGGGCGGCCTGGGTGCGGTCCGCCAGGTCCAGCTTCATCAGGATGTTGGAGACGTGTGTCTTCACCGTCTTCTCGGAGAGGACGAGTGCCCGGGCGATCTCCCGGTTCGAGCGGCCGTCGGCGATCAGGCCCAGGACCTCGCGCTCGCGCTCGGTGAGCGAGGTGCTCCGGCCCTGGCCGCCGCCCGCGTCGTCCTGGGAGAGCAGCGCGCCCGCGACCTCGGGCTGGAGAAGCACGTGTCCCGCGTGCACCGAGCGGATCGCGCCGGCCAGTGCCTCCGGGTCGACGTCCTTGTACACATAGCCCGCCGCGCCCGCCCGCAGCGCGGGCACCACCGTGCGCTGCTCGGTGAAGCTGGTGACGATCAGCACCTTCGCCGGGTTGGCCAGCGCGCGCAGCTTGCGCAGCGCCTCGATGCCGTCCATGCCGGGCATCTTCACGTCCATCAGGACGACGTCCGGCTTCAGCTCCTCGGCGCGGGCGACCCCCTCGGCCCCGTCGGCGGCCTCACCGACGACCTCTATGTCGTCCTGGACCTCCAGGAACGTCCGCAGGCCGCGGCGGACCACCTGGTGGTCGTCGACCAGGAGGACTTTGATGCTGTCAGCCACCTGGCACCTCCATCTCGATCGTGGCGCCCTCTCCGGGCGCCGATTTCACGATGAGCCGGCCCCCGACGCCGCTCGCCCGGTGCCGCATCGACACCAGGCCGAGGTGACGGCCGGCGCGGCGGACCGCACGGGGTTCGAATCCGCGGCCGTCGTCGACGATCCGCAGGGCGGCGCCCTGGCCGCGTCGTATGAGGACGACCGAGACGTGCTCGGCGTCCGAGTGGCGCAGGGCGTTGTGCAGGGCCTCCTGGGCGACGCGCAGCAGCGCCTCCTCCTGGGCGGGCGGCAGTGCCCGTACTCCACAGTTCTCGAAGGTGACCTCGGCGCTGTGGGCACGGTCGAGGACCTGGATCTGGGTGCGCAGGGTGTTGACCAGGCCGTCTTCTTCCAGGGCGGCCGGGCGCAGTTCGACCACGGCCGCGCGCAGTTCGTCGGCGGCCTCGGCGGCGAGCGCGGCGACCTGCTGGAGCTCGTCCTTGGCGCGCGCGGGGTCGCGGTCCACGAGGGCGGTAGCGGCCTGGGCGGTGAGCCGGAGCGAGAAGAGCTTCTGGCTGACCGCGTCGTGCAGCTCGTGGGCGAGGCGGGTGCGCTCCTCGGTGATGGTGAGCTCGCGGCTGCGCTCGTAGAGCCGGGCGTTGGTCAGGGCGATCGCCGCGTGCTGGGCGAGGATGCCGAGCAGTTCGGCGTCGTCCTCGGTGAAGCCGCAGCCGCCCTCCGGCTTGGGGCAGCGCTTGTTGGCGAGGAAGAGCGTGCCCAGCGTCTCGTCGCCGTCGCGGATCGGCACGCCCAGGAAGTCGGACATGTCGGGGTGCGCGGCGGGCCAGCCGCCGAAGCGGGGGTCCTTGCGGACGTCGGCGATCCGCTCCGGCTTCTGTTCGTTGAGCATCGCCGCGAGGATGCCGTGCTGGCGCGGCAGCGGGCCGATCGCCTTCCACTGCTCGTCGCTGACGCCGTCGACGACGAACTGCGCGAAGCCGCCGTGGTCGTCGGGGACGCCGAGTGCCGCGTACTCCGCGTCGAGCAGGTCGCGGGCCGACGCGACGATCGTCTTGAGGACGTCGCGCACCTCCAGATGCCTGCTCATCGCGAGGAGTGCGGTGCTCACGGCGGCGAGGCCGGAGCTCGGTCGGTGGCTCATGGGATCACCGTACCCGTGGGTTGTGACGGTCCGTATCCGCCTGTGGACGGCGGTCGGCTGGGTCCCGGGGACTAGGTCGAAGTGCCTTGGGCGGCTGGGGCGTGCGGCTGAGGCGGCGGGGGCGGGCGGGGAGTGACGCTGGGGCTGTCGGCGGACCCCGGCTCGCGCGGCCGACGCGCACCGCCGACGCGGGACAGTGACGCGGCGGACTGCGAGGGGACGGAACATCATGCCGGTAGCGATCATCACGGGGGCTTCGAAGGGACTCGGGCGGGCGCTCGCGAGGGCACTGGCCGCACGCGGCTGGGACCTCGTCCTGGATGCCAGAACGGCGTCCGTACTGAAGGAGACCGCCGACGCGCTCGACGGGCACGGAACGAAGGTCGTGGCCCTCGCCGGGGACGTGACCGACGCCGTGCACCGCCGGGCGCTGGTGGCGGCGGCCGGGGAGCTGGGCGGGCTCGATCTGCTGGTGCACAACGCGAGCGCGCTCGGCGCCGAGCCGCTGGTGGCGCTGGAGCGGCAGAGCCTGGACGGGTTCCGGGCGGCCCTGGAGACCAATGTGGTGGCGGCGCTCGGGCTCGTACAGGAGTCGCTCGGCCTGCTGCGGGGCTCGGGGGCGGGGGCGGTGCTGGCGGTGAGTTCGGACGCGGCGGCCGAGGCCTATGCGACCTGGGGCGGGTACGGGGCGTCCAAGGCGGCGCTCGACCAGCTGGCGGCCGTGCTCGCGGTGGAGGAGCCGGGGCTGCGGGTGTGGGCGGTGGACCCGGGCGATATGCGGACCGATCTGTACCGGGCGGCCGTGCCGGGTGACGAGGAGGAGCGGCCGGAGCCGGAGACGGTGGTGCCCGGATTCCTGAGCCTGATCGAGCGCCGCCCCGCGAGCGGGCGGTACGCGGCTCCCGCGCTGGTGGAGGTGGCCCGGTGAGGCGGAGCCCTGGCGGAACGGGGCCGCGATGACGGCGGACATCGCCATCCGGGTGCCCGAGGAGCTGATGGCCTCGGTGCCCGCCGAGGTGCGCGGTTCGGGGCGGGACGACGTGCGGCCGATGGTGTCGCACGGCACCGAGGTCTCCCATCACGCGTTCCGGGAGCCGGCCGGGCAGCTGCGGGCCGGGGATGTCCTGGTCGTCAACACGTCGGCGACCATGCCGTCGGCCGTGGACGGCACGGTGGCCGGCGAGCGGGTGGTCGTGCACTTCTCGACGCTGGGCCCGGACGGGCGCTGGGTGGTCGAGCTGCGCACCCCGGAGCCGTCGGGCAGCACCCGCCGGCGGACCGGTACGCGCGCGTGGACGACGGTGGCGCTGCCGGGCGGGCGGTGCCTGGCCCTGGAGGAGCCGCTCAGCGCGGCCGGGGACCGGCTGTGGTGGGCCCGTGCGGACACCCCGGACGTGCCGGGGCTGCTCGCGCGGTACGGGCGGCCGATCCGGTACGCGTACACCTCGGGCGACCAGCCGCTCTCCGCTTACCAGACCGTCTTCGCGCTGCCCTCGCCGGACGGGGTGGGCTCGGCGGAGATGCCGAGCGCGGCGCGGCCCTTCACGGTGGAGCTGGTCGTGGAGCTGGTGCGGCGCGGGGTGCGGTTCGCGCCGATCACCCTGCATACGGGGGTGGCCTCGGCGGAGGCGCACGAGCCGCCGTATCCGGAGCGGTTCGAGGTACCGGTGTCCACTGCACGGCTGGTGAACGCGGCCCGGGCGGGGAGAAAGCGGGGGGCGCGAAGCGCTTCCTTGAATGGGCGGTGGCGGGCGACGGGCGGGCGGATCGTGGCGGTGGGGACGACCGCGGTGCGGGCCCTTGAGTCGGCGGCCGGGGTGGACGGGGTGGTACGGCCCGCGTCGGGGTGGAGGGACCTGGTGGTGACGCCCGGCGCGGGGTACGCGTGGTGGACGGGCTGCTGACCGGGCTGCACGAGCCGGAGGCCTCGCACCTATTGATGCTGGAGGCGCTCGCGGGGCGGGCGGCGACACGCGCCGCGTACACCCAGGCGCTGAGCGGGCTCTACCTCTGGCACGAGTTCGGCGACGTCCATCTCATCCTTCCGGACGAGGGTCGTCACACACCGAATTGCTCCTGCAACTGATGGTGAGACCGTTGCGTGGCCGATGTGAGCCCGCGCATAGGACGCACATCACTTACGAAGCGGCGTAGTGGATCCATAAAGGCCCTGTAAGCGGGGTGAGCAGGGGCGGGAGGCACTTTTTCCCGGCCCCTGATCCACTATCCGGGTTCGTACGTCACACCTTTGCCACAGGATTTTGCGGCCGCTAAGAATGGCTCCCGTCGCACAGCGCTGCGGCTCACCGCCGCGGCGCTTTCGTGTGCCGTCCCCGTCATTCGGAAGAGGTCCCACAACCATGCCCGAGTCCAGCAACCCTGGTCCCAGCCGTCTGAACAAGACGCACAAGATCTCGATTGCCGGTGTCGCCGCTCTCGGCGCCGCCGCCCTCGCCTTCTCGGTCCTGCCGGGCAGCGGCGAGGCGGGTACCGCCGTGGCCGCCGAGCCCGTCGCCTTCTCCGTGACCGCCGCCGGCACCAACGCGAAGGCCGTCGAGGCGAGCGTCGCCAAGCAGCACGTCACCGCCGTCAAGCAGGCCAAGGCGAAGGCCGCGGCCGACGCGAAGGCCAAGGTCGAGGCGGAGGCGAAGGCCAAGGCCGCGGCGAAGGCCAAGGCCGCGGCCCTGGCGAAGAAGCGCGCGGCCGACGCCGCCGCGAGCCGCGCCGCCGCCCGCAAGCCGGTGTACGCCAACAACCTGGACGGCTGGATCAAGCAGTCCCTGGACATCATGAAGTCCAAGGGCATCCCGGGTTCGTACAACGGTCTGTACCGCAACATCATGCGCGAGTCGACCGGCAACCCGAACGCGATCAACGGCTGGGACATCAACGCCATCAACGGCGTCCCGTCGAAGGGCCTTCTTCAGGTCATCCAGCCGACGTTCAACGCGTTCCACGTGTCCGGCACGTCGACCAACATCTACGACCCGGTCGCCAACATCACCGCCGCGGCGAACTACGCGGCCGGCAAGTACGGCTCGATCGACAACGTCAACGGCGCCTACTGACAGACGCCGACGGCACACGAAAGGGCGGCACCCGTGCGGGGTGCCGCCCTTCGGCGTACGTGCGGGGCCCGCGCTACTTGCGCATGACCTCCGGCTCATGGCGGCGCAGCAGGCGCGCGACCGCGAAGCCGCAGATGACACCGAGGGCGATCAGCACGGTGATGTTGATGCCCCACTGGGCCACCGAGTGCTTCCACAGCGGGTCCAGGTCGGTGGGGTTGTTCTGGTCCCACGGCGGCATCAGGTGCGCGAGGTCCAGGGTCGTACCGGCGCCCGCGATGGCCCAGCGCGAGGGCATCAGCCAGGCGAACTGCTCCAGGCCGATCGAGCCGAAGACCTTGAAGAGGATGCCGGTGAAGACGACCTGCACGATCGCGAACATGACCAGCAGCGGCATGGTCTTCTCGGCGGTCTTCACCAGCGAGGAGATGACCAGGCCGAACATCATCGAGGTGAAACCGAGGGCGATGACCACCAGGCAGATCTCGATGGCCGGCGGCATGATCAGGCCCTCCTTGGGGAGGTCCCGGGTGGAGAAGCCGATGCCGCAGATGATGACGCCCTGGATGGCGGTGATCACGCCGAGCACGATGACCTTGGACATCAGGTACGCCGAGCGGGAGAGGCCGGTGGCCCGTTCCCGTTCGTAGATGACCCGTTCCTTGATCAGCTCTCGTACGGAGTTGGCCGCGCCCGAGAAGCACATGCCGACCGCGAGGATCAGCATGATCGTGCCCGCGTCGCCGTTGAACTTGCTGGACCCGGTCGGCGGGGCGAGGCCGAACTTCGCCGGGATGACCACGCTGACCGCGCCGAGGACGGCGGGCAGGATCACCATCAGGCCCAGGAAGCCCTTGTCGGAGGCAATAACCGACGAGTACCGCCGGATCAGCGTCCACAGCTGGGCGCCCCAGCTCTGCGGCTTGGGCGGGCGCATCTGGTTGGGCGCCGGCATCTGGACCGACTGGGCGGCCACGGCGTCGATGTCCGCGGCGTACATCTGGTAGTGCTGTGAGCCCTTCCAGCGGCCCGCCCAGTCGTAGTCGCGGTAGTTCTCGAAGGCGGAGAAGACGTCGGCCCAGGTGCCGTAGCCGAAGAAGTTCAGCGCCTCCTCGGGCGGACCGAAGTACGCCACCGAGCCGCCCGGCGCCATCACCAGGAGCTTGTCGCAGATCGCCAGCTCGGCCACCGAGTGGGTGACGACGAGGACGGTGCGGCCGTCGTCGGCGAGCCCGCGCAGCAGCTGCATGACATCGCGGTCCATGCCCGGGTCGAGGCCGGAGGTCGGCTCGTCCAGGAAGATCAGGGACGGCTTGGTCAGCAGCTCCAGGGCGACGGAGACGCGCTTGCGCTGGCCACCGGAGAGGGAGGTGACCTTCTTCTCCTTGTGGATGTCCAGCTTGAGCTCGCGCAGCACCTCGCCTATGCGCTGCTCGCGCTCGGACTCGGTGGTGTCGGCGGGGAAGCGCAGCTTGGCCGCGTACTTCAGCGCCTTCTTGACGGTCAGCTCCTTGTGCAGGATGTCGTCCTGCGGGACCAGACCGATGCGCTGGCGCAACTCGGCGAACTGCTTGTACAGGTTCCGGTTGTCGTAGAGGACATCGCCCCGGTTGGCGGGCCGGT
The DNA here is from genome assembly GCF_042737755.1 of Streptomyces sp. NPDC059994. Classification (NCBI taxonomy): domain Bacteria; kingdom Bacillati; phylum Actinomycetota; class Actinomycetes; order Kitasatosporales; family Streptomycetaceae; genus Streptomyces; species Streptomyces sp. NPDC059994. The sequence continues at coordinate 92,690 of NZ_JBHWUR010000018.1, read as the reverse complement.
AGCCGGTGAGCGCCTTGAGCAGGGTGGACTTGCCGGAACCCGAGGGGCCGATGACCGCGATGAGGGACTTCTCCGGGACGCCGAAGGAGACGTCCTTGAGGATGTCCTTGCCGCCGTCGACCGTCACCGTGAGGTGGCGGGCCGAGAAGGAGACGTCACCGGTGTCGACGAACTCCTCAAGGCGGTCGCCGATGACCCGGAAGGTGGAGTGACCGACGCCGACGATGTCGTTCGGGCCGAGCAGCGCGGAGCCGCCCTTGGCGATCGGCATGCCGTTGACGTACGTGCCGTTGTGCGAGCCGAGGTCGCGGATCTCCGTGCGGCCGTCGGGCGTCGAGTGGAACTCGGCGTGGTGGCGCGAGACCTGGAGGTCGGAGACGACCAGCTCGTTCTCCAGCGCACGGCCGATGCGCATCACCCGGCCCAGCGCCACCTGGTGGAACGTGGTGGGGCTGCGGTCGCCGTAGGCCGCCGACGCGCCCGCTCCCTGGCCGGGGCCCTGCTGCTGCGGGACCTGGGCCTGCGGGGGCTGGGGGGCCGGGGCCTGCTGCTGCGGGGCCTGCTGCCACGCCTGCTGCGGGACCTGCTGCGGCGCCTGCTGCGGGACCTGCTGCGGCGCCTGCTGCTGGGGCTGCTGCGGTGCCCAGCCGCCCGCTTGGGGCTGCTGCTGCGGCGGGGCCTGCTGCGGTGCCTGCTGGGCGGCGGCGGGCGCGCTGTACGCGGCGGCTCCGGCCGGGGCCGCCGCGGCGGCACCGGTGAGATTCAGCCGCGGGCCGTCCGTCGCGTTGCCCAGGTGCACCGCGGAGCCGGGGCCGATTTCCATCTGGTGGATCCGCTGACCCTGCACATAGGTGCCGTTGGTGCTGCCGTGGTCCTCGATGACCCAACTACGCCCGCCCCAGCTGATCGTGGCGTGCCGCCACGAGACCCTGGCGTCGTCGATCACCATGTCGCCCTGCGGATCACGTCCGAGGGTGTACGACCGGGACGCGTCGAGCGTCCAGGTCCTGCCATTCAATTCCAGTACGAGTTCCGGCACTCCATGCCCCACTTTTTGTCCCCCGAGCAATCCCCCGATACAGGGAGTCTAGGGATGGCGAACATCGTGGGGAACTATTTCAGGCCCGGGCTCGTATCCGAAACCCGGCCCTTGTGAATAACGTGCACAGACCTGTCGCAGTCGAGCAACAGGTGTGTACGCGCGCGCCGTTGACTCAGGAGAAACGCGCCCGGAAAGTAGTAAGCACCCATGACTGCCTACGGATCATGCGCGAATGGGACAACTTGGACCAATCCCAGGGGGCCTGATGAGCATGGGCGACAGGGGCGGGAAGAGGCTCTCCGGGGGGCTCGGGACCCCGGGTGCGACCGAGGCCCGAGGGGCGCCCGGCGGCATTGCCTGGACCGATGTACTGCTGGCTTCGATCGCCTCGGTCAGCTGGGCGCTGGTCGGGATGGCGGGCGTGGCGGCCCTCGGGCTGCATCTGCTCGGCGCCGACGCGGCCGGGGCGCTGGGGCCGATGACGGCGGCCGTCGTGGTGCTCGGGGCGGGCGGCTCCGTCACCCCGTCGGGCGATGTCTCGGCGTTCGGCCTCACCGGCGCGCAGGCGAGGACGGCCGTCGAAATCACGCCACTGGGGGTGTCGCTCGCCGGGGCCGTGCTGCTCGCCTTCTTCTTCCTGCGCTCACTGCGGGCAGCGGGGGCGGTCCTGCCCGGGGCGGAGCTCGCCGCGCGGGCGGGCGGCGTCGTGGTGCTGTTCGTCGCGGTGGTGGCGGGGCTCGCCTGGGCCGGCCACGACCTGGTCACCATCGACGGGGGCTCGCTCGGCCTCGACACGGGGAAGTCGCCGGGCGGCGGGGTGTCCATCCCCGGGCTCGGCGACCTGGGCGATCTCGGGGACATCGGCGGGCTGCTGCCGGACCGGCTCGGCAAGCTCGTCGACGCCAAGGCGCAGGTCGGCTTCACCGTGAACACGGCGGACTCGCTGGCGGGCGCGGTGCTCTGGGTGCTCGGGGTGCTGCTGATCGCGCTGCTCGCCTCGCGGCGCTCACCGCTGCCGCGCGGCTGGGAGTGGGTGCACCGGGTGGTACGGCCGGCCGTGTCGGCGCTGGTCGCGGTGGCCCTGGTGGCGGTCGTGGCGGGGCTCGCGGCGGCCGCGTACGCGATGGTGGGCGACGGCCACCCCGGGCGCATCGCGGGCGCCGCGCTGCTCGGTGCGCCGAACGGGGTGTGGCTGGCGCTTCCGCTCGGCCTGTTCGTCCCGTGGAACGGCCATGCCACGGGGGCGCTGGTGAAGGTGCTGCCGGACCCGCTGGACAAGCTGCTCGGCTTCAGGAACGACCAGAGCGTGAGTCTGGGGCGGCTGGCCGAACTCGACGGCCGCGTATGGCTGTTGGCGGTCGCCACGGGCGTGATGATGCTGTATGCGGGGGTACTCGCGGCGGCGCGCACACCGGTGCGGGGGCTGTCGGCGGGCGCGTTCGCGGTGCGGTGCGCGGTGGCGCTCGGGGCCGTGACGGCGGTCGCGCTGCCGCTGATGGTGTGGCTGACGGGGGTGTCGGCGGACGCGTCGCTGTCCGTGCTGGGGTTCAACGCGTTCGGGGCAGGGGTGGAGCTGCACGGCAACGCGGGGCTCGCGGTGGTTCTGGGGGCGGGGTGGGGGGCGGTCGCGGGGGGCGTGGGGGGGCTTCTGGCGTACGGGGTGGGGGCTGCGGGGCGGCGGGTGGGCGTGCTGGCCGGGCCAGCGCCCGTTTCGGGGCCGGGGCCTTCTGCGGATGAGGTGTACGGGCGGGCGGGCCCCTACAGCCCCTCCCCCGTGTACCGGCCGCACGACGAGACGAATCCGTATTTGCGGGGGCCGGGGCCCCCACCCCACCCCTGAGTGACCACCAGGTTTCGCTCCGCTGTCAATTTGGGCCGGGACCGTGACACAGCTGTCCGGTGGGCGGGACAGGGGGTCGGGGCCCGGCGGCGGGCCTATACGGTGGGAGCACCATGAGCGCTTCTCAGCCCCCTCGCCCCGCTGGTCACAGCGGTGACGCCGCCCTCCCGGGCGCGGACATGCCGACCCTGCTCGTCAAGATCTTCGGGAAGGACCGGCCCGGGATCACCGCCGGGCTCTTCGACACCCTGGCCGCCTACTCCGTCGACGTCGTCGACATCGAGCAGGTCGTCACCCGTGGCCGTATCGTCCTGTGCGCGCTCGTCACCGCGCCGACCGTGAGCACGGAGGGCGAGCTGCGGGCCACCGTGCACAGCTGGGCGGAGTCGCTCGGGCTCCAGGCCGAGATCATCTCCGGTACCGGCGACAACCGGCCGCGCGGCAGCGGACGTTCGCACGTCACCGTGCTCGGGCACCCGCTCACCGCCGAGTCCACGGCGGCCATAGCGGCCCGGATCACCGCGACCGGCGGCAACATCGACCGTATCTTCCGGCTCGCCAAGTACCCCGTGACGGCCGTCGAGTTCGCCGTCTCCGGCACCGAGACCGAGCCGCTGCGCACGGCGCTGGCCACCGAGGCCGCAGCCCTCGGCGTGGATGTCGCCGTCGTCTCGGCGGGGCTGCACCGCCGCGCCCAGCGACTGGTCGTCATGGACGTGGACTCCACACTCATCCAGGACGAGGTCATCGAGCTCTTCGCCGCGCACGCCGGGTGCGAGGACAAGGTCGCCGAGGTCACCGCCCAGGCGATGCGGGGCGAGCTCGACTTCGAGCAGTCACTGCACGCGCGCGTGGCGCTGCTCGCGGGGCTCGACGCGTCCGTCGTGGACAAGGTCCGCGCCGAGGTGCGGCTCACCCCCGGCGCGCGCACCCTCATCCGTACGCTCAAGCGGCTCGGCTACCAAGTCGGCGTGGTGTCCGGCGGGTTCACCCAGGTCACCGATGACCTGCGGGAGCGGCTCGGGCTCGACTTCGCCTCCGCCAACACCCTGGAGATCGTCGACGGCAAGCTCACCGGGCGCGTCACCGGGGCCGTGGTGGACCGGGCCGGGAAGGCGCGGCTGCTGCGCGAGTTCGCGGCCGAGGCGGGCGTCCCGCTCGACCAGACCGTGGCGATCGGCGACGGGGCCAATGACCTCGACATGCTCAACGCGGCCGGTCTGGGCGTCGCGTTCAACGCCAAGCCGGTGGTCCGCCGGGCCGCCGACACCGCCGTGAACGTGCCGTTCCTGGACACCGTCCTCTACCTCCTCGGCATCACCCGCGAAGAGGTCGAGGCCGCCGACGGGCTCGTGGACGAGCCCCACTAGTCGCGTGCGGCCAGCCGCGTACAGCACAGGAAGGCCCCGGTAGCGTTCACGCTCCGGGGCCTCTTCTTCACGTATGAGTCGTACGGGTCGTACGGGCCGTACGGGTGGTACGACTCGTACGGTTCACGTGTGCGGTGCCCAGAAGTCCGTCAGCCTGCCGACGCCGGGCTCCACCGTCTTCCACGAGCCGTTGAACGCCACCACCGCGAACGCGGCGGTCGGGAAGCCGCTGCGGTTCATCCTCGGCAGCGCATCCCCCTCCGCCTGGCCCGCCAGCGCGTCGGCGAGCGCGTGCATCCCGGGGTTGTGGCCGACCAGGAGGACGTTGTCGACGTCGTCCGGCGTCTCGTTCAGGAGGGCGATCAGCTCGCCGAGCGAGGCCTCGTACAGCCGCTCCTCGTACACGGTCCTGGGGCGGTGCGGCATTTCCTGCACGGCCAGTTTCCAGGTCTCGCGGGTACGGGCCGCGGTCGAGCAGAGAGTCAGGTCGAAGGCGATTCCGGTCTCGGCGAGCCTGCGCCCGGCCACCGGGGAGTCCGTGCGGCCGCGGTCGGCGAGCGGCCGGTCGTGGTCGGACACCTCGGGCCAGTCGGCTTTCGCATGCCGGAGGAGGGCGATCCTGCGGGGAGTGTCGACGCTCATGCCCAACAGCTTCGCACGGATCACGCCATCGGGCGCAGGGTCCCGGTGCGCCCTCGCGGCAGGGTTGACAAGGGTGTTCACCGGGACAGCGTGTGCTGAATGCGGTCCATGAGGTGGCTGATAGCGGGGTCTGTTCCAGCGGCCTCGGCGTCGTGCGAGCCCGTGATGAGCACCAGCAGCACGACGAAGGCGACGGTGGGGAGCGCGACGGCCCACCAGGGGAGCCGGAAGTCGGCGCGGGCGGTGGCCGGCTGGGTGGACCGGGTGTGCGTACGGGCCGACATGGCCGCCTCCGTAGAACCGTAAAGGTGAAGTACGTGGTCTCGCTGACGTACCTCGAACCTACGGAAGGGGGCGCCCGGGGCCCATCGGGTGACCCACCCACTTACCCCGGGGCTTTTCCCCCTAGGGGTTAGGGGGGCCAGCACCACCATCGGCGCGTCGGTGCAGGTCAGGGGGAGGCGATCGTCGCGATCACGGCGATGACCACGGTGATCGCCAGCATCGCGCCGAGCACGATGAGGAGTTTCTTCTGACCGTTCTGGGGGTTCGGGTCGAGCACAGGCATGCGCTCAGTCTCGCATCCCCGCTTCGTCCTCCACCGTCCGGTCCCTGCCCGCCAGCGACCCGACGACGATCTGCGGCACCATCAGGCCCGCCATCAGCGCGATCGGCAGGCCCCAGCCGCCGCTGCTGTCGTAGAGGGCGCCGACCAGGGTGGGGCCGGGGATGGAGATGAGGTACCCGGTGGACTGGGCGAAGGCGGAGAGCCGCACCACTCCGGTGCCGGTCCGGGTGCGCATCCCGATCATGGTGAGGGCGAGCGGGAAGGCGCAGTTGGAGATGCCGAGGAGGACCGCCCAGGCCCAGGCGCCGGCGGCGGGGGCGAAGTAGAGGCCCGCGTAACCGGCGAGGCCGCAGGCGCCCAGGACGGCGACGATCGGGCCCTGGTTGCGCATCCGGGTGGCGACGCGCGGGATGACGAACGCGAGCGGCACGCCCATCACCATGGTCACCGCGAGCAGCACGCCCGCGGTCCCGGCGGACACCCCGGCGTCCCGGAAGATCTGCGGCATCCAGCCCATCGTGATGTAGGCGGCGGTGGCCTGGAGGCCGAAGAAGCAGGCGAGCGCCCAGGCCGTACGGCTGCGGGTGATCTTGAAGGCGGGAGCCTCGGCGTCCCCGCGGGCGGCCGAGGGCTGTCCGGCCGGCCGGTCCGAGCGGTCGCGGACGAGCAGCAGCCACGGCAGTACGGCCACGACGGCGAGGAGCGCCCACACGCTCAGCCCGGCGCGCCAGCTGCCGCCGAGCACATCGGTGACCGGGACGGTGGCGGCGGCGGCCAGGGCGGTGCCGAGCGCGAGGGCCATCGAGTACAGGCCGGTCATCGAGCCGACGCGGTCCGGGAAGTACCGCTTGACGATCACGGGCATCAGCACGTTGCTGACGGCTATGCCCATCAGGGCGAGCGCGCTGGCCGCGAGGAAGCCCGGGGTGCCGCCGGCGAACGGCCGCAGCAGCAGGCCCGCGGCGATCGCGACCATGCCCGCGCAGACGACCACGGCGGGGCCGAAGCGGCGGGCGAGGCGGGGGGCGAAGACGCCGAAGACGGCGAAGCAGAACGGCGGTACGGAGGTGAGGACACCGGCGACGCTTCCGCTCATGTGCAGCCCGTCGCGCACCTCTTCGAAGAGCGCGCCGAGGCTGGTGATGGCCGGGCGCAGATTGACCGCGGCGAGGACGAGGCCGACGAGCACGAGGCGGATGGTCCACGGCGCCGGGCCGCCCGTGCGCCCGCCTGTGCGCCCGCCTGTGCGCCCGCCTGTGTGCCCGCCCGTGAGGGCTTCCTGGGAGGTGTGGGGCGTGGTGCCCGGCGCGGGGCTCAGGGTGCGGGTCTCGTCGGCCATGGGCCCATCATAGAATCATGGGATGATTGGTTGTCCAATCACTTGGGGCCCGCCCTCACTACAATCTGGGCGACTCTCACTACAAGGAGCGGCATGACGCTGAGCTCTCCCCGGCGGTCCGCCCTCGCCGACCAGGTGATCGCGCAGCTGCGCAACCAGATCACCTCGGGCGAGTGGCCGGTGGGATCGCGCATCCCCACCGAACCCGAGCTGGTCGAACAGCTGGGGGTGGCGCGCAACACGGTCCGCGAGGCGGTCCGGGCGCTCGCGCACAACGGGCTGCTCGACATCCGCCAGGGCTCGGGCACGTACGTGGTCGCGACGAGCGAGCTGGCGGGCGTGATGCACCGGCGTTTCGCCGACGCCGATCCCCGCCATGTGGCCGAACTGCGCTCCACCCTGGAGTCGTCGGCGGCCCGCCTTGCGGCCGAACGGCGTACGGCACGCGATCTGGCACAGCTGGACGCGCTGCTCGCCCGGCGCGAGGAGGCCTGGGAGTCGGGCGACGCGGAGGCGTTCGTGGCCGCCGACGCCACGCTGCACCTGGCGATCGTCGCGGCCTCGCACAACGACGTCCTGACCGAGCTCTACGCCGACCTCGGCGACCTCCTGCGCGACTGGCTCCGCGACGACGTGGGCCGCGAGCTGCGGCCGGAGAACCATATGGACCACGCCCGGCTGGTCGAGGCGATCCGGGCGGGCGACGCGGAATCCGCTGCCGCGGAGGCCGCGGGCCATGCGTTCGTCTGCCTGAGCGATCGCATCTGAGTGCTTCGCCGCGCGGGGGCTTTCGGCTGCGGGTCGTCTGTGGCTGGTCGCGCAGTCCCCGCGCCCCTAAGGGGTGCTCGGCACCGCACCACGCCGGCGCTCCGGCGCCGGCAGCGCCCCCGGCTTCTCATGGGTGACCCACACCGCCCGCACCTCCTTCCAGCAACGGTCGGTGAGCCGCACGGTCTGGGCGGGCGCCACCTCCACCGGGGCCGCGTCGGCGTCGACGTCCCACCAGCGGGCGCACTCGGTGTGCAGCCGCACCCGGTCGGTGTCGGGGTACGGGTTGTGGCAGTACGCGATGACGTGCGAGCCCCGCACCGAGGTGCGGCAGTCGGCCCCGAAGGGCTCGGGCGCCGCGGCCGGGGCGGGGTCCTCCGAGGTGGCGGCCCGTACGACCGAGGGGGCCGCGAGTGCGGCGAGGGCCGTGAGCAGGAGCGCCACCAGGGCGACGGCTCGGCGCTGGGCCGTACGCAAGGGCCGCACCGCCCCACCTCCTCCCCTGCTGACCGCCCGACTTGTCCGCTTCGCTCAGTCTGCGGGGAGTTGGCCCGATACGCACGACGGCCGCCTCCCCCCGCCGGAGCGGGGAAAGGCGGCCGTCGTGGGTGCGCGCCGGGTAAGGGCGCCCGCCGCGGCGGGGGCTCGCACCGGTCATGGCGCCGTCAGGCGTCCTACGCGCCCATCATGTGCACGCCGCCGTCGACGTGGACGATCTCGCCCGTCGTCTTCGGGAACCAGTCCGAGAGCAGGGCCACGACGCCGCGGCCGGCCGGCTCCGGGTCGGCCATGTTCCACTCCAGCGGGGAGCGGGTGTTCCAGACGTCGGCCAGGTCCGAGAAGCCCGGGATGGACTTGGCGGCCATCGAGCCGATCGGGCCCGCCGAGACCAGGTTGCAGCGGATGTTCTCCTTGCCCAGGTCGCGGGCGAGGTAGCGGGAGGTCGCCTCCAGGGCGGCCTTCGCCGGGCCCATCCAGTCGTACTGCGGCCAGGCGAACTGCGCGTCGAAGGTCAGGCCGACGACCGCGCCGCCCGAGCTCATCAGCGGGCGGCAGGCCATGGTCAGCGACTTCAGCGAGAACGCCGAGACGTGCATCGCCGTCGACACCGACTCGAACGGGGTGTTGAGGAAGTTGCCGCCGAGGGCGTCCTGCGGGGCGAAGCCGATGGAGTGGACGACGCCGTCCAGACCGCCGAGCTCCTCCTTGACCAGGTCCGCCAGCCGGTCCAGGTGCTCCTGGTTGGTCACGTCGAGCTCGATGACCTTGGCGGGCTTGGGGAGCTTGCGGGCGATGCGCTCGGTGAGCGTGGGCCGCGGGAAGGCGGTCAGGATGACCTCGGCGCCCTGCTCCTGAGCCAGCCTCGCGGTGTGGAAGGCGATGGAGGACTCCATCAGCACACCTGTGATCAGGACGCGCTTGCCGTCGAGAATTCCGCTCATGTGATCAGTGACCCATGCCCAATCCGCCGTCAACCGGGATGACGGCACCAGTGATGTACGAGGCGTCGTCCGAGGCGAGGAAGCGGACCGCGGCAGCGATCTCCTCGGGCTGCGCGTAGCGGCCCAGCGGTACCCCGGAAAGGATCGAGGTGCGCTGCTCGTCGGTGAGCACCTTGGTCATGTCGGTGTCGACAAAACCGGGTGCGACGACGTTGAAAGTGATGTTGCGGGAGCCCAGCTCGCGCGCGAGGGAGCGGGCGAACCCGACGAGACCGGCCTTGGAGGCCGCGTAGTTGGCCTGGCCGGGCGAGCCCATCAGACCGACGACGGACGAGATCAGGACGACACGGCCCTTCTTGGCGCGCAGCATGGCGCGGTTGGCGCGCTTCACGACCCGGAAGGTGCCGGTGAGGTTGGTGTCCAGGACCGAGGTGAAGTCCTCCTCGGACATCCGCATCAGCAGCTGGTCCTTGGTGACTCCGGCGTTGGCGACGAGCACCTCGACGGGCCCGTGGGCCTCCTCGATCTGCTTGAAGGCCTGATCCACCTGCTCGGTGTCGGTGATGTCGCACTTGACGGCGAGGAACCCCTCCTCCTGGAGGGCGTCCGGCTCTCCGGAGCGGTAGGTGATCGCGACCTTGTCGCCCATGGAGGCGAAAGCGCGGGCGATGGCGAGGCCGATGCCCCGGTTTCCTCCGGTGACGAGAACCGAGCGGCTCAACGGATCACCCTTTCGATAGCGGTTTCGTACTTCCGCAAACTATCGGTACCGGCCGTTGTACGGGGAATCGACCTGTGACAGTGGCGTACGGAAAGCGCTGTGGGGTCCCTACAGAAAGGGATAGGCAGGCGCCCCCGAACCGCGACATGATCGGGTCGACCGGTCTCACACGACAGGAGACATCCGTGCCTCATTCCATCGACGCAGCCTTCACGGCGCTGCCGCTGCGGGCGCTCGCCGACGCCGCGCTGGCGCGCGCCCGTGCGCTCGGCGCCGACCATGCCGACTTCCGCCTGGAGCGGGTGCGCAGCGCGGCCTGGCGGCTGCGCGACGCCCGGCCCTCGGGGTCCTCCGACACCACGGACCTCGGTTACGCGGTCCGGGTGGTGCACGGCGGCGCCTGGGGCTTCGCCTCCGGCGTCGACCTCACCATGGACGCCGCCGCCAAGGTGGCCTCGCAGGCCGTGGCGATGGCGAAGCTCTCGGCGCAGGTGATCGCGGCGGCGGGCTCCAAGGAGCGCGTGGAGCTGGCGGACGAGCCGGTGCACGCCGACAGGACCTGGATCTCCTCGTACGAGATCGACCCGTTCTCCGTACCGGACGAGGAGAAGAGCGCGCTGCTCGCCGACTGGAGCGAGCGGCTGCTGGGGGCGGACGGGGTGGCGCACGTCGACGCCTCGCTGCTCACCGTCCACGAGAACAAGTTCTACGCGGACACGGCGGGCACCGTCACCACCCAGCAGCGGGTGCGGCTGCACCCGCAGCTCACCGCGGTCGCCGTGGACGGCAAGACCGGCGAGTTCGACTCGATGCGCACGATCGCGCCGCCGGCGGGGCGCGGCTGGGAGTACCTCACGGGCACCGGCTGGGACTGGGACTCCGAGCTGGAGCGGATCCCGGCGCTGCTCGCGGAGAAGATGCGGGCGCCGAGTGTGCGGGCCGGGTCGTACGACCTGGTGGTGGACCCGTCGAACCTGTGGCTGACCATCCACGAGTCGATCGGCCACGCCACCGAGCTGGACCGGGCGCTGGGCTACGAGGCGGCGTACGCGGGCACCTCGTTCGCCACCTTCGACCAGCTGGGCAAGCTGGCGTACGGCTCGTCGGTGATGAACGTGACCGGTGACCGCACCGCCGAGCACGGGCTCGCGACCATCGGGTACGACGACGAGGGCGTCGAGGGGCAGTCCTGGGACCTGGTGAAGGACGGCACGCTGGTCGGCTACCAACTGGACCGCCGCATCGCCAAGTTGACGGGCCTGGGCCGGTCGAACGGCTGCGCCTTCGCGGACTCCCCCGGGCACGTCCCGGTCCAGCGCATGGCCAACGTCTCGCTCCAGCCGGACCCGGGCGGGCTCTCCACGGAGGACCTGATCGGGGGCGTGGAGCGCGGGATCTACGTGGTCGGCGACCGCTCGTGGTCGATCGACATGCAGCGCTACAACTTCCAGTTCACCGGTCAGCGGTTCTTCCGCATCGAGAACGGCAGGCTGGCGGGCCAGTTGCGCGATGTCGCCTACCAGGCGACGACGACCGACTTCTGGGGCTCGATGGAGAAGGTCGGCGGCCCGCAGACGTATGTGCTCGGCGGCGCCTTCAACTGCGGCAAGGCCCAGCCGGGCCAGGTGGCGGCGGTCTCCCACGGCTGCCCCTCCGCCCTCTTCCGGGGCGTGAACATCCTCAACACCACGCAGGAGGCGGGCCGATGACTCGCGGGATGCGCCGCACCGCCCCCGGCTGGGGGTCCGGGGGCCCGCAGCGGCAGCTGCTGATGTCACAGACCCCGGGACAGCACAGTCTCAACACCACGCAGGAGGCCGGGCGATGAGCTCCCGTACGACCGTCAAGCCGCACGAGATCGTCGAGCGGGCGCTCGCGCTGTCCACCGCCGACGGGTGCGTCGTCATCGCGGACGAGCAGTCCTCCGCCAATCTGCGCTGGGCCGGCAACGCGCTGACCACCAACGGCGTGACCCGCGGCCGCACCCTCACCGTGATCGCGACCGTCGACGGGGCGCAGGGCACGGCCTCGGGCGTGGTGTCCCGGTCCGCCGTGACCGCCGACGACCTGGAGCCGCTGGTCCGGGCGGCGGAGGCGGCGGCGCGCGGCGCCGGGCCCGCCGAGGACGCCCAGCCGCTGGTCGAGGGCGTGCCGGTGGCGGCCGACTTCACCGACGCGCCCGCCGAGACCTCCTCGGCGGTCTTCGCGGAGTTCGCCCCCGCCCTCGGCGAGGCCTTCGCCCGGGCCCGCTCGGGCGGGCGCGAGCTGTACGGCTTCGCCAACCACGAGATGACGTCCTCGTACCTGGGTACGTCGACGGGCCTGAGGCTGCGCCACGACCAGCCGACCGGCACGCTCGAACTCAACGCGAAGTCGCCGGACCGGGCGCGTTCGGCCTGGGCCGGGCGCTCCACCCGGGACTTCAAGGACGTCGACCCGGGCGCCCTGGACGAGGAGCTCGCCGTCCGGCTCGGCTGGGCCGAGCGCCGTATCGACCTGCCCGCGGGCCGGTACGAGACGCTGCTGCCGCCCACCGCCGTGGCCGATCTGCTGATCTACCAGCTGTGGTCGTCGAACGCGCGGGACGCCACCGAGGGCCGGACCGTGTTCTCCAAGCCCGGCGGCGGCACCCGGCTCGGCGAGACGCTGGCGCGGCTGCCGCTGACGCTGCGCAGCGACCCGAACGAGCCGGGTCTGGAGTCGGCGCCGTTCCAGCTGGCGCACTCCTCCGGCGACGACGCCTCCGTCTTCGACAACGGTCTGCCGCTGGCCCCCACCGACTGGATGCGCGACGGGAAGCTGGAGCGGCTGATCACCACCCGCCACAGCGCCGCTCTCACACAGTTGCCCGTGACACCGTCGATCGGCAACCTGGTCCTGGACGGCGGCGGCGAGCGCTCCCTTCAGGAGATGGTCGCGGCCACCGAGCGGGGCCTGCTGCTGACCTGCCTCTGGTACATCCGCGAGGTGGACCCGGCGACGCTGCTGCTCACCGGGCTGACCCGGGACGGCGTCTACCTCGTCGAGAACGGCGAGGTGGTCGGCGAGGTCAACAACTTCCGGTTCAACGAGTCGCCGGTGGACCTGCTGTCGCGGGCCACCGAGGCCGGGCGGACCGAGAAGACCCTGCCGAGGGAGTGGAGCGACTGGTTCACCCGGGCCGCGATGCCGGCCCTGCGGGTGCCGGACTTCAATATGAGCTCGGTCAGCCAGGGCGTCTGACCCCCATAGACTGACTGCTGCACATCCACACACCTGAGCCGAGGAGACGTACGACCGTGACGGACATCGTCGATGAGCTGCAGTGGCGCGGGCTGATCGCCCTCTCCACTGACGAGGACGCACTACGCAAGGCGTTCGCGGACGGTCCCGTCACGTTCTATTGCGGCTTCGACCCGACCGCGCCCAGCCTGCACCTCGGCAACCTGGTGCAGATCCTGACCATGCGCCGGATCCAGCAGGCGGGCAACCGCCCGCTTGGCCTGGTCGGCGGGGCCACCGGTCTGATCGGCGACCCCAAGCCGAACTCGGAGCGCACGCTGAACGCGCCCGAGGTCGTCGCGGGCTGGGTCGAGCGGCTGCGCGGGCAGATCGAGCGGTTCCTCGACTTCGAGGGCCCGCACGCCGCGACCATGGTCAACAACCTGGACTGGACGTCGGGCCTGTCGGCCATCGACTTCCTGCGTGACATCGGCAAGTACTTCCGGGTCAACAAGATGATCGCGAAGGAGGCGGTCGCCCGGCGGCTGAACTCCGACGCGGGCATCAGCTACACCGAGTTCAGCTACCAGATCCTGCAGGGCATGGACTTCCTGGAGCTGTACCGGCGGTATGGCTGTGTGCTGCAGACCGGCGGCAGCGACCAGTGGGGCAACCTCACCGCGGGCACCGACCTGATCCACCGGGTCGCCCCGGAGGCCGAGGTGCACGCGCTGGCCACCCCGCTGATCACCAAGGCGGACGGCACCAAGTTCGGCAAGACGGAGTCCGGCACGGTCTGGCTGGACCCCGAGCGCACCACGCCGTACGCCTTCTACCAGTTCTGGCTGAACGCGGACGACCGCGATGTCTCCAAGTTCCTGCGGATCTTCAGCTTCAAGTCCCGCGAGGAGATCGAGGAGCTGGAGCAGCTCACCGCGGAGCGCCCGCAGGCGCGCGCCGCGCAGCGCTCGCTCGCCGAGGAGCTGACGACGCTGGTGCACGGCGCCGACCAGTGCGCGGCGGTCGTCGCCGCCTCGAAGGCGCTGTTCGGGCAGGGCGAGCTGGCGGACCTGGACGAGGCCACGCTGGCCTCCGCGCTCTCCGAACTGCCGCACGCCGAGGTCGCCGAGGCCGGTCTGGTGGTGGACCTGTTCGCCGCGGTGGAGCTGGTGGCGAGCAAGTCGGCGGCCCGGCGCACGGTGAAGGAGGGCGGCGCCTACGTGAACAACGCGAAGGTGACGTCCGAGGACGCGGTGATCACGGCCGACGATCTGCTGCACGGCCGCTGGCTGGTGCTGCGCCGGGGTAAGAAGAACCTGGCCGCGATCGAGGTCAAGGGCGCCTGACCTGCGCATACGGTAGACGGCGAGGGGGCGGTTCCGTTACGGGGCCGCCCCCTCGCCGTACCGTCAGGCCCGCTGTTTGTTGCCCCGCATCGCCATGTAGAGCATGTCGCCGAGGAAGACGATGACGACGGCCGCCGCGATCTGGAGGCCGTGCCGGCCCCAGTCGATACCCTTGGTCTCGGCGATGCCGATCGCCCGGGCGATCGAGTTGCCGACCACACCGCCGATGATGCCGAAGATGGTGGTCAGCCAGAGCGGACTGTGCTGCTTCCCCGGAAGGATCGCCTTCGCGATGAGACCCAGCACGAATCCCACGATGATCGCCCACAACCAGCCCATGGCTGCCTCCTCGTTCGCTCGACATGAGCAGTCGCAGTCAGTGTTGACCCATCCGCCATACGACGCATGTCGGACTCGTCCGTACGTAGTACGGATCGGATCAATCACGCGGGCCGGACCGGCCCCGGTCTCGAACCCGGCGGATACCGGGCGTACCGTGTGAACAGTCCGGGCCGGGGAGAGTCCGGTGTGGAGTCGGGTGGTGGAGCTTGATGCGGAAGCGGAGCGGAGCCGAGGTCTTCCGGATCACCGGGGCCCGGCAGGGTCTCGCCGAGGACGTGCGGGGGCGGCAGCGCCGCTATGTGATCTCGATGTCGATCCGTACGGTGTCGGTCGTGCTGACGGCCGTCCTGTGGAACATCGAACGCCCTGTCGCAATCGTGACCCTGGTGCTGGGAGCCCTGCTCCCCTATGTGGCTGTGGTGCTCGCCAACGCCGGGCGGGAGAACGTGCCTTCGCTGCCGTCGACGTACATCCCGGCGCCGTCGCGGCCGATGCTCGGGGCGGCTCCGGCGGGGGGTCCGGCGGAATCCCCGGAGGCCTCCGGGAGCCCTGACCACGAACCGTGGTCACGTGAGCAGACCTGATCCGTCACCGTCTGCAAAGCTCAAGAAAAGCTCAGATCAATCATGAAGTTACGGTGCACCACATCGGGTCCCCCGTGACATACTGCGTAGGCGCTCCGCATCCCCCGTCGGAGCGACGGACCGACGCCGGGCAGCTCCCCCCGTGGCTGCTCGGCGTCGCCATGTCACCCCCGGTTCATGGCGCAGAATGTATCCGTGAGTGACGAGATCGCCGACGAGGCGCCCACATGTTCCGCCAAGGGCTGCCGCACCGCGGCCCTATGGGTCCTGGCATGGAACAACCCGAAGATCCACACGCCGGAGCGGCGCAAGACCTGGCTCGCGTGCGACGAACACCGCGAGCACCTCTCCCAGTTCCTGGGCGTACGCGGGTTCCTCAAGGACGTGGCGCCACTGGCCGAGTGGGAGTCAGCCGCCGATCGCTGACATCGGGCGGTCGGGCTGGAGGAAAGCCGGGTCGTCCAGACCGGATCCGGCCTTCTTTCCCCACATCGCCAGCCGCCACAGCCGGGCGATCTCCTCGTCCGGAGCGCCCGAGCGCAGGGCCGCGCGCAGGTCGGACTCCTCACGCGCGAAGAGGCAGGTGCGCACCTGGCCGTCGGCGGTGAGCCGGGTCCGGTCGCAGGCCGAGCAGAACGGGCGGGTCACCGAGGCGATGACGCCGACCCGGTGCGGTCCGCCGTCCACCACCCAGCGCTCGGCGGGCGCGGAGCCCCGCTCGTCGTCGCCCTCGGGGGTGAGCGTGAACCTCGTACGCAGCGAGGCGAGGATGTCACCGGCGGTGATCATGCCGTCGCGCTTCCAGCCGTGCTGGGCGTCGAGCGGCATCTGCTCGATGAACCTCAGCTCGTAGTCGTGCTCCACGGCCCAGGCCAGCAGGTCGGGGGCCTCGTCGTCGTTGAGCCCGGGCATCAGGACCGCGTTGACCTTGACCGGGGCGAGCCCGGCGGCGCGGGCGGCCTCCATGCCCTCGATGACGTCCTTGTGGCGGTCGCGGCGGGTGAGGGTCTTGAAGACCTCGGGGCGCAGGGTGTCGAGGGAGACGTTGACCCGGTCGAGACCGGCCGACTTCAGCGCGGCCGCGGTGCGCTTCAGGCCGATGCCGTTGGTGGTGATCGACATCCGGGGGCGGGGCTCCAGGGCCGCGCAGCGCTCCACGATGCCGGCCAGGCCCGGACGCAGCAGCGGCTCGCCGCCGGTGAAGCGGACCTCGGTGATGCCGAGCTCGGTCACGGCGATGCGGATGAGGCGGACGATCTCGTCGTCGGTGAGCAGGTCCGGCTTGGCCAGCCACTGCAGGCCCTCTTCCGGCATGCAGTACGTACACCGCAGATTGCAGCGGTCCGTGAGTGAGACACGCAGGTCAGTGGCCACACGGCCGTATGTGTCGATGAGCACTGTGGGCCCCCTCCCCCGATTACCGGTTGGTGTATACAGCCGAGCCTACGCGAGAGGGGTGACAACGGCGGGGGCCGTTTGACACGAGGTGCGACGCGGTCGCGTCGTAGGACCCTACGACGCGGCCGCGGCTCGTACCCGTACGGAACGCACTAGTGGGCACCGACTCCGGTGAGGGACTTGACCTCCAGTTCCGCGTACTTTCCGGCGTCCGGCTCCTCCTTCGAGAGCAGCGATCCGATCAGGCCGAGCAGGAAGCCGACGGGGATCGAGATCAGGCCGGGGTTCTCCAGCGGGAACCAGTGGAAGTCGACGCCCTTGAACATCGACGTCTTCGGGTTGCCGGAGACGACCGGCGAGAACAGCACCAGCACGACCGCCGTGGTCAGACCGCCGTAGATCGACCACAGCGCGCCCTGGGTGGTGAACCGCTTCCAGAAGAGGCTGTAGAGGATGGTAGGCAGGTTGGCGGAGGCGGCGACCGCGAAGGCGAGCGCCACCAGACCGGCGACGTTCAGATCGCGGGCGAAGGCGCCGAGCACGATGGCGACGGCCCCGATGAAGACGGTCGCCCAGCGCGCGGCCCGGACCTCCTCCTTCTCGGTCGCCTTCCCCTTGCGGATGACGTTGGCGTAGATGTCGTGCGCGAAGGAGGACGACGAGGCGAGGGTGAGGCCCGCGACGACCGCGAGGATCGTGGCGAAGGCGACCGCCGAGATCACCGCGAGCAGGATCGCGCCCCCGTTGGAGCCGCTGCCGCCGCCGATCTCCAGGGCCGCCAGTGGCGCCGCGGTGTTGCCCGCCGGGTTGGAGGCGATGATGTCGCCCGGCTTGAGCAGCGCGGCCGCGCCGAAGCCGAGCACGATCGTCATCAGGTAGAAGGCGCCGATGATGCCGATCGCCCAGTTCACCGACTTACGGGCGGCCTTGGCCGTGGGGACGGTGTAGAAGCGGATCAGGATGTGCGGCAGGCCGGCCGTGCCAAGCACCAGGGCGACGCCGAGCGAGATGAAGTCCAGCTTGGAGGTGCCGGTCTTGCCGTACTTGAGGCCGGGCTCCAGGAAGGCGCTGCCCTTGCCGCTGTTCTTGGCGGCCGTGCCGAGCAGGTCCGAGAGGTTGAAGTTGAACTTCAGCAGGATCAGGAAGGTGATCAGGATGGTGCCCGCGATGAGCAGGACCGCCTTGACCATCTGCACCCAGGTGGTGCCCTTCATCCCGCCGATCGTCACGTACACGATCATGAGCACGCCGACCAGGGCGACGATCAGGACCTTGCCCGCGTCGCTGGTGATGCCGAGCAGCAGCGAGACGAGCACACCGGCGCCGGCCATCTGCGCCAGCAGGTAGAAGATCGAGACGACGATGGTGGAAGTGCCGGCGGCCGTGCGCACGGGACGCTGGCGCATCCGGTACGCGAGCACGTCGCCCATGGTGTAGCGGCCGGAGTTGCGCAGCGGCTCGGCGACCAGGAGCAGCGCCACCAGCCAGGCGACCAGGAAGCCGATCGAGTACAGGAAGCCGTCGTAGCCGAAGAGCGCGATGGCTCCGGCGATGCCGAGGAAGGACGCGGCGGACATGTAGTCGCCGGAGACCGCCAGGCCGTTCTGGAAAGCGGTGAACTGGCGGCCGCCCGCGTAGAAGTCGGCCGCGCTCTTGGTCTGGCGGCCCGCCCAGACGGTGATGACCAGGGTCGCGACGACGAACACCGAGAAGAGCGTGATGATCAGCGGCCGGTGCTCGCTGGTGGCGGTCGCCGCGAGCGGGAGGTGGGCGTACGGGGCGCTCATGCGTCGGCCTCCATGCGGGACTTGATCGCCTCGGCACGGGGGTCGAGCTCGGCGACCGCGTACCGCGAGTAGAGCCAGGCGATGAGGAAGGTGGTGAGGAACTGGGCGAGACCGAAGACGAGCGCCACGTTGATGTTGCCGAACAGCTTGTGGCCCATAAAGCCGCCCGCGTAGTTGGACAGCAGGACGTACAGGAGGTACCAGGCGATGAAGGCGACCGTCAGCGGGAACGCGAACCGGCGGTGTGTGCGGCGCAGTTCGGCGAATTCCTCGCTCGCCTGCACCTCGACGAACTTCTCGGTGGGGGGCTGGGCGGGGCGCGTGTCGATACCGCCTTCGGGCGGTGGCACGTCGGTGGCCACGGAGTCTCCTCGCGATGCGGGTGCGGTGGGGATGGACGTCAAGGGGGACCTCACTGTCGGGGACGGGGTGATGGTGGTCCCCCTGACAACGGCACGGAGGGCGTCGCGTCTCGGTTCAGACCGGTCGTTTTTCTCGGCCCCCTTTCCCGGCGCCGCCTCCACGTCGTTCACACAACTTCTCGGACCAACCCGCCCGAACTCGTTGATGGGCCCGCGTGATCAGCGATAGCTTCGCTGGTCATGTACCCGTCCATCCGTGACCCGCGGTTGGACGGCTCTCACGGATGATGTGGAGAACCCATGGCTCATCTGGGATCCGGACGGCGACGGGCCCTCGTGCTCCCCGCCGGCCTGGCGCTCACGGCCTCGCTCGGCTTCCTCCCGGTGGGCACGGCCTCGGCCGCACCGGCCCCCGCCGCCGACGGACCGGACCTCTCGTACGTCGTCAACACCACGGGCGGGCACGGCACTTCGGCCCGGGTGCAGAAGGCGATAGCGAAGGCGGGCGGCACGGTCGTCGTCTCCTACGACCGGATAGGCGTGGTCGTCGCGCACTCCACGAACCCCGCGTTCGCCCGGGAGATACGCCGGGCCAGGGGCGTCACCTCCGCCGGCGCCACCCGTACGACGCCCCTGAAGGCGCAGGCCACCACCGAGGAGGGCACCACCCAGGCCCTCACCCCGGCCGAGGCCGCCAAGGCGAAGGCGGCGGCCGCACCCGGCCAGGAGCCGCTGGAGGCCAACCAGTGGGACCTGCGGGCGATCGGCGCCGACAAGGCCGCCAAGATCTACCCGGGCAGCCGCCGGGTCACCGTCGGCGTGATCGACACCGGGGTCGACGACACCCACCCGGACCTCGCCCCGAACTTCTCCGCCTCCCAGTCGGCCAACTGCGTGGGCGGCGTCGCCGACACCTCGCCCGGCGCCTGGCGGCCGTACGTGGGCGGCAGCGACCACGGCACGCACGTCGCGGGCGAGATAGCCGCGGCCCGCAACGGAATCGGCGTCGCCGGGGTCGCGCCCGGCGTCAAGGTCGCCGGGATCAAGGTCGCCGAGCAGGGCAGCGGGCTGTTCTTCACCGAGGCGGTGGTCTGCGGGTTCGTCTTCGCCGCCGAGCACCACATCGACGTCACCAACAACAGCTATTACGTGGACCCCTGGTACTTCAACTGCAAGGCCGACCCGGACCAGAAGGCACTGCTCGACGCGGTGACCCGGGCGAGCAGGTACGCCGAGCACAAGGGCGTCCTCAACGTCGCGGCGGCGGGCAACGAGAACTACGACCTGTCCAAGCACGCCATCACCGACACCACCAGCCCGGACGACCAGCCCGCGCCGCACCCCACGGTGACCGTGGACCCGGCCAAGTGCCCGGACATCCCGGCCCAGTTGCCGGGTGTCGTCACGGTCGCTGCGACCGGGGTGCAGAACGTGAAGTCGTACTACTCCAGCTACGGCCTGGGCCAGATCGACGTGGCCGCGCCCGGCGGCGACAAGTACCAGATCCCGGACACCCCGGACAAGAACGGGCGGATCCTGGCGACGCTCCCGGGCGGACAGTACGGCTACAAGCAGGGCACGTCCATGGCCACGCCGCACGTCGTCGGCGTCGCCGCGCTCCTGAAGTCCAAGAACCCGTGGGCATCCCCGGCCGAGCTGCGGGAGATGCTCAAGGAGCAGGCCGACAACCCCGGCTGCCCCACCGGCCTGTACGACCCGGACGGCAACGGCGTCCAGGACTCCACCTGTGAGGGCGGCAAGCGCGTCAACGGCTTCTACGGCCGGGGCGTCGTCAACGCGCTGCGCGCGGTCACCGAGTAAGCGGCGCGGCGGTTCTCCGCGGCCACCACCGCACCTTCCGTACGTACCGAGACATCCGTCAGCCACATGGAGATCCCATGACGTTGCACTTCTCCCGTACGCACCGCGCCCTCGCCGTATCCGTCGGCATGGCGACCATCACCGCGCTCGCGGTCCTGCCGGGCACGGCGTCGGCCATGCCGGCCGGCGGCACGGCCACCAAGGCGGCCCCGGCCGCCGCCTCGCCCTCGCTCAGCTATGTCGTCAACCTCCGCAAGGGGTACGGGCACGCGGACCGGGTCAGAAGGGCCATCGAGGCGGCCGGGGGCACGGTCGTCCAGTCCTACGACCGGATCGGCGTGATCGTCGTCCACTCCGCCGACCCCGGCTTCGCGACGGCCGTGCGGGCGGTACGGGGAGTGGAGTCGGCCGGGGCGACCCGGACCGCGCCGCTGCCCGCGCAGACGACGACCGACGTCGGCACGCCCAGGACGCTCACCGCCGAGGAGGTCCGGGCCGCCACCGCCGGGGCCGCGGCCGGCGAGGACCCGCTGGAGCCGCTCCAGTGGGACCTGAAGGCCATCAAGGCCGACAAGGCCCACGAGAAGACCCTGGGCAGCTCCCGGGTGACGGTCGGCGTCATCGACACGGGCGTGGACGACACCCACCCGGACATCGCGCCCAACTTCGACCGCGCCAAGTCGGTGAGCTGCATCGGCGGCAAGCCGGACACCACCGACGGCGCCTGGCGGCCGTTCACCACCGGCGGCTCCCCGCACGGCACGCACGTGGCGGGCGAGATAGCCGCGGCCAAGAACGGCGTCGGCGTCACCGGTGTGGCGCCCGGCGTCAAGGTCGCCGCCATCAAGGTGTCCACCCAGGGCGGCAGCTTCTTCTACACGGAGGCCGTCGTCTGCGGCTTCATGTGGGCCGCCGACCACGGCATCGACGTCACCAACAACAGCTATTACACCGACCCCTGGTACTTCAACTGCAAGACCGACCCGGACCAGAAGGCCCTGGTCGAGGCGATCACCCGGGCGAGCCGGTACGCCGAGTCCAAGGGCACGGTGAACGTGGCGGCGGCGGGCAACGAGAGCTACGACCTCGCGGCCGACTCGATCACGGACCCGGCCAGCCCGAACGACTCCACGCCGGGCGACCGGACCGTCGACCCGAGCAAGTGCTTCGACATCCCCACGCAGCTGCCGGGCGTGGTCACGGTCGCCGCGACCGGGGCCAAGGGCCTGAAGTCCTCGTTCTCCAACTACGGCCTCGGCGTGGTCGACGTGGCGGCGCCGGGCGGCGACTCGACCGCCTACCAGCCGCCGCAGGCCCCGGCCACCAGCGGTCTGATCCTCGGCCCTGTGCCCGGCGGCAAGTGGGCCTACATGGCGGGTACGTCGATGGCGACCCCGCACGTGGTGGGCGTGGCCGCGCTGCTCAAGTCCGCGCACCCGCACGCGCCGGCCTGGAAGATCAAGGAGCTGCTGAAGGAGGGCGCCGACGCGACCGCCTGCCCCGACCCGTACGACATCGACGGGGACGGGAAGGCTGACGCGGTCTGCGAGGGCGGCCGGCATCACAGCGGGTTCTACGGGGCGGGGGTGGTGAACGCCCTGCGAGCGGTGCGGTAGCGCTCCGCTGGGGCGCGGGGATCCGGCTGCGGGCCGTGTGTGGCTGGTCGCGCGGGGCCCCGCGCCCCTCAGGGGCCGCTACGGCTTGATCAGCACCTTCAGGGCCGTGCGCTCGTCCATCGCCTTGTAGCCGCCGGGGACGCCGTCGATGCCGACCGTCACGTCGAAGACCGGGGACGGGTCGATCGCGCCGGACAGGACGTCCGGCAGCAGCTCGGGGATGTAGGCGCGGACCGGGGCGACGCCGCCGCGCAGCGCGATGTTGCGGTCGAACATGACGCTGAGGTCGAGGCCGGTGCCGCTGCCGTGCGGGACGCCGACGTAGCCGATGGCGCCGCCGTCGCGGGTGATCTCGACGGCGGTGCGCATCGACTGCTCGGTGCCGACCGCCTCGATGACCGCGTGCGCGCCCTGGCCCCGGGTCAGCTCGCGCACCGCGTCGACGGCGGCCTCGCCGCGCTCGGCGACGACGTCCGTGGCGCCGAAGGTCCGCGCGATGTCCGTACGGGCCTGGTGGCGCCCGAGAGCGATGATCCGCTCGGCGCCGAGCCGCTTGGCCGCCAGGACGCCGCAGAGGCCGACGGCCCCGTCACCGACGACGGCGACCGTGGAGCCGCGCCGCACGCCCGCGCCGACGGCCGCGTGATGGCCCGTGCCGAGCACGTCGGAGAGGGCGAGCAGGGCGGTGAGCAGGTGGTCGTCGGAGGCCGCGGCGGCGGGCAGCTTGACCAGCGTGCCGTCGGCGAACGGCACCCGGACCGCCTCGCCCTGGCCGCCGTCGGAGCCCACCGAGCCCCAGAACCCGCCCTGCGGGCAGGACGTCTGGAGCCCCTCGGCGCAGTACTCGCAGTTGCCGTCGGACCAGACGAAGGGCGCGACCACGAGGTCCCCGGCCCGCAACCCGTTCACCTCGGAGCCCGCCTCCTCGACGACGCCGAGGAACTCGTGTCCGATCCGCTGCCCGGGCTGCCGGGCGGACTCGCCCCGGTAGGCCCACAGGTCGCTGCCGCAGATACAGGCCCGCAGCACCCGCACGACCGCGTCGGTGGGGAACCGGACCACGGGGTCGGGCACGTCCTCCACCCGGATGTCGTGGGGGGCGTGGATGACGGTGGCGCGCATGGGGCAGGTCCTTGCTGGTCAGTCAGGGGTGGTACGGAAACGGCCGGGCCACCGGCGGTATGGCGACGGGCCGCCCGGAGGTCCGGATCTCACCGTACGCCCCTCACACCCCCGACGCCCCCAGCGCCGCCCCCGCCGCATACGTCACTCCCATGGCCACCGCGCCCCCGGCCATGTTGCGCAGGACCGCCGCGCCGGCCGGGGCCGAGCCCAGGCGGGCGCTGCCCCAGCCGGTGAGGGCCAGGGCGGCCAGGACCGAGGTGACCGTCACGTACAGGCGCACCGAGGACGGGGGCAGGACGATGGCCAGGAGGGGGAGCAGGGCGCCGGCCGTGAAGGCCAGGAAGCTGGCGCCCGCCGCGTGCCAGGGGTTGGCCAGCTCGTCGGGGTCGATACCGAGCTCCACGCGCGCGTGGGCGCGCAGGGCGTCGCGCTCGGTGAGCTGCTGCGCCGCCTCCCGCGCCACCTCGGCGCTGAGGCCGCGGTCCTCCAACAGGCCGCTCAGCTCATCCAGTTCGGCCTCCGGATCCTCGCGCAGCTCGCGCCGCTCCTGCGCCAGGGCGGCCTTCTCGGAGTCGCGCTGGGTCGACACGGAGACGTACTCGCCCGCCGCCATCGACATCGAGCCGGCAAGGAGGCCGGCGAGGCCCGCCGTCAGCAGGGCGGAGCGGTTGTCGGTCGCGCCCGCCACGCCGACGACGAGGCCCGCCGTGGACACGATGCCGTCGTTGGCGCCGAGGACCGCCGCCCGCAGCCAGTTCAGGCGCGTGCCGAGGGCGCCCCGGTGGGCCTCGTCGTGGCCCCCGGCCGTCTCCGCTTCCGTCATGCGGCGAAGGGTCTCATCCGCCGCCTCACCACACCCGTACCGACCCACCCGGCGCGAACACCGGGCTCGTCGCGTCCGCCGGGATCTCCTTGAGCGGCTCGGCGATCTCCTCGACGGTCGGGCCCACCCTCGCCGCGATCTCGTCCAGGAAGGGCAGGTCGAAGCCGTACACCCGGGCCGCGTTGCCGCCGGTCATCCGCGCCACCTCCTCCCTGGGCAGCCCCGCGTAGGCGATCCGCAGGCCCTCCCGGGAGTAGGGGGTGGTGCCCTCGTCGTGCGGGTAGTCGCTGCCCCACATGATCTTGTCGAGGCCGATCCGGTCGCGCAGCGGCACCTCGTGGGGGCGCATGAAGCTGGCGCCCACATAGCAGTTGTCGCGCCAGACCCGGCTCGGCCCCGCGCCCATCGACTCCGCGAGGCCCGCGCCGAACTTGGACTCCGCCGTCGCCGCCCGGGTCGCCGCCGACACCAGGCGCTCGTGGTAGTAGTCGAGCATCTCGATCACGCCGGGGATCCAG
Source organism: Streptomyces sp. NPDC059994 (assembly GCF_042737755.1). Lineage (NCBI taxonomy): Bacteria > Bacillati > Actinomycetota > Actinomycetes > Kitasatosporales > Streptomycetaceae > Streptomyces > Streptomyces sp. NPDC059994. The sequence continues at coordinate 68,035 of NZ_JBHWUR010000018.1, read as the reverse complement.
CCCGAGCCCTGCTCGGTGAGGATCAGCTTCAGCGCCGGGTGGCGGCGGAACGCGCCGCCGAAGATCAGGTGCCACAGGGCCCGGTGCGAGAACCAGGTCGTCTCCACCATGAAGACGGCCCGCGCGGCCGGTTCCTCGCCGAGCGGCGGCGACGCGGAGCCGCCGTGGTGGCTGACCGGTACGCCGAGGTCGGCGCAGGCCGCCCAGATCGGGTCGTGGACGGCCGAGTACAGCTCGGGGACGCCCGAGCCCGGCGGGGCGCCCGGCAGCAGGATGCCGCCGGTCAGGCCCGCCTCCTTCACCCGGTGGATCTCCGCCACCGCCGCGTCGGTGTCGTTCAGCAGGATCTGCGCCACGCCCGCCCTGCGGCCCGGCACCAGCGCGCAGAAGTCGGCCAGCCAGCGGTTGTGGGCCCGCAGCCCCGCCCAGCGCTGGTCGAGCTCCTCCCGCGTCGGCGCGGGCGCCATCAGGGAGGCCGAGGGGAAGAACGGCGGGATGGTGTTGGGGAACACCACCTCCGCGACGATCCCGTCCGCCTCCAGCTCGGCCACCCGCCGCTCGGAGTTCCAGTTGCGGTCGGCGGTGTCGGCGAGCAGGTCCTCGTGCGGATTGACGTAGGTGGCGGCCCAGGCGTCGAAGTCTTCGTGGTGGCGCTTCTCCAGATACGGCTTGTAGTCGAGGAGGTCGGCGCCCGCGTGGCAGTCGGCCGAGATCACCGTGTACCGGTCGGCCGTCATGACACCCCCAGGACCGGGAAGTCGTGGTCGGTCAGCCAGTGCCGGCCCACCTCGCGCGACCGCGCCCAGGACGCCTCGACCGCCGGCTGGTCCTCGCTCTGGCCGAGTTCGGCCGGGGTCGGGCCGATGCGCCGGGCCAGCGGGGCCAGTTCCGCGGTGTCGAAGCCGAAGACCTCCGCCGCCGCCAGGCCCAGCATCCGGCGCGTCTCCGCCACCGGGATGTCGTGGAAGGTCTTGCGCAGCCACTCCCTGGTGTGCGGCCAGGTGCCCTCCGGGTGCGGGAAGTCGGAGCCCCAGAGGATGTTGTCGACGCCGATCTCGTAGCGCTGGGCCAGCTCGCGCCGTTTGGTGTTGGTGGCGCAGACGAAGATCTGGCGGTCCAGGTACTCGCTCGGCGGGCGCTTGAGCTCCGCGAACGGCGAGAGCTTCTTGCCGCCGTGCGCGCCCAGGTACAGCCGGTCCATGAACCACAGCAGGTTCGGCAGCCACCAGCAGCCCGACTCCGCGACCCCGAAGCGGAGTCCGGGGTGGCGCTCGAAGACACCGGACCAGAGCAGGAACCACAGCGGCCGGGCCGGCCACCAGGTGACCTCGCTGACGTAGATGCCGAGGTGGTCGCCGTACTCGTGGCGGGGCGCCGCTCCCGAGTGGGTGACGACCGGCATCCCGGTCTCGGCGGCCGCCGCCCAGACGGGGTCGTAACGGCGGTCGTGGTACGGGGCCTTGTCCACCCACATCGAGGGGATCATCAGCGCGCCGAGCCCGGACTCCTTGGCCCGGTGGATCTCCGCGACCACGCGCGCGGTGTCGCCCGTCACCGGCAGCAGGGCGACCCCGCAGTGCCGTTCGGGATTCTGACCCACGAACTCGGCGAGCCAGCGGTTGTGCGCCTGCGCGCCCGCCATCCCGAGGTCGGGGTCCTGGTCGCCGGAGAGGCCGAGGCCCACCCCGAAGGGCGCGGCGGTCCGGCTGTCGACGGCGTCCGCGTCGGGGAAGACGACCTCGGCGGCCACCCCGTCCCCGTCGAGCTCCTTGAGCCTGCGGGCGGCGTCCCAACCGCCCTTCAGGCCCTCTTCGTTGTCGGCGAACCACTTGTCCGCGAAGGCCTCGTTGCGGACGCCCAGCCGGGTCATCTCCTCGCGGCGGCGGTCGCGCCCGTCGAGGAAGCCGTCGAAGTCCCGGTGGAAGCGGGAGTCGAGATAGGGCCGGTACTGCTCGGTGGGGAGCCCGGCGTGGCAGTCGGAGGAGATGATCAGGTACGGGTCGTTCTGTGCGCCTTGCGATGTGCTGCTCTTCGGCATGGCGAAATCCCTTGATCCAGAATGCTGCGTTTCCCGGGGGCACCCCCCGGACCCCCGGCCGGAAGCCCGAGTCGGCGCGTCGGCGCGTCGGCGGGAGTCGCAGCGGGTCAGTCGAGAATGAAGTTCTCCAAGTACGACGGATCGGCCCGGTCCAGCATCGACTGCGACCTCGCCCTGATCTGGCGGTCGCTGTGCTCGCTCGGCGGGAGCATCCAGAAGCGGTCGGCCCGGATGCCGTCGACGACCGCCTCGGCGACCTCCTCGACCGGGGTGAACTCGACCTCGTGCCCGGCCGCCCGCATCGCCGCCTCCCACTGGCCGAGGCTGCGGTAGGGCGCCTTGCGCGGGCGCTCCTTGGCGTAACGGTCGGGGCGGTTGCGGTGCGACTCCCACAGTCCGGTGCGCAGCATGTGCGGCCCGGGAAAGAGCACGGACGCGCCCACGCGCGCGTGCTCCGCCTTCAGGTGCGCGTACAGCGACTCGGTCATGGTGACGACGGCCGCCTTGGTGACCGCGTACACGGAGGCGGTGGGCAGCGGCGCGATCCCGCCGTCGCCCGAGGAGGTGTTGACGACATGGCCCGGCTCACCGGAGGCGATCATGCGGGGCACGAAGGCCTGGATGCCGTGGAAGACGCCCCACACGTTGACGGCGAAGGCCCACTTCCAGTCGTTGACCTCGTGCTCCCACATCCGGCCCTCGGCGCCCGAGCCGACGCCCGCGTTGTTGCACAGCACGTGGACGGCCCCGAACGTGTCATACGCCGCGTCCGCCAGCTCCTGTACGGACGCGCGCTGCGAAACGTCGACCACGCGCGCGTGGACCTGCGCCCCGTCCTCGCGCAGCGACTGCGCCGCCTTCTCCAGGGCCGCCTCCTCGACGTCCGCGAGGACCACATCGAGCCCCTCGGCCGCGAACCTGCGGGCCATGGCGAGCCCGATCCCGCTCGCCGCGCCGGTGACGACGGCGACCTGCCCCTCGGTGAGCCGCATCACACGCTCCCCGCCGGCGGGCCGTCGAGGATCTGCCGCGGGTCGTCGTAGCGCTGGTGGATGTACGGCAACAGGGCCTGGGCGCTGACCCGTTCGGCCACCCGGCCCCGCTGGTCGGTGGTCTTCTCGCCGATCGTGATCTCCACGACGCGCCGGACCGGGAGGTCCGCGACCGGGTCGTACATGGACTCGCGCAGCACCACGTCACCGGTGATCCGCTCCAGCTTGCGGACCTTCTCGTTGCGTACGCAGTACACGAGCACCGGGTCCGCGTCGAAGCCCTCGCCGTCCACGGCGGGCAGGAACTTGAAGTAGAAGTCGACCTTCTCCACCGGCTCCGGCAGCGGCAGCGCGCTGCCGACCGCGCCGCGCACCTCCACGAAGGCGATGCCGTGCCGGGCGAGCGCGGCCCGGACGACCAGGCCGTCCCGCTCGACGGTGACCTCGCCGAGCTTCTTCGGCTCGCCGAACACCTCGCGCCCGCCGATCAGCGCCCGCTCATGGGTCATCGGCATCACCAGCGGGTACCAGCCGGGCTGCCCGTCGTGCACGGCGGAGACCGCCACCGAGCCCGCGCCGAGCGGATAGCCGGGCAGGTCGACCCGGCTGATATTGGCCCGTACGAGTGAATCCCCGGCGGGCTTGAGCGGCGGCGGCAGCACCGCCGCCACCGCGTCGGGATCGCTCTCCCAGACGGCCACCACACCGGTGGACCAGATGTCGGGGAGGCGGGAGCTCGCGGTGCGCGCGGCCCGGATCTCGTCCTCGGTCCGCGCTCCGTACCGTACGCGTGCCATGGCGTACCACCCTTCCTGGGTCGTGCCTCGCAGTGCGTTCCCCGGGGTCTGTAACACAGTTACACCGAGCCCGATGAAGGTAAAGAGCCGTGCGGAAAAGAGCCGCGCGGAGCGGGAAAGAGCCGCGGGGGCGAGAGCCGCGCCGGGAGGTGGGCCGTGCGGGAAGGGGAGCCGGGAGCGCCATGACGCGTGCGTCGCTCAGCCGCGAGGAGGTGCTGGCCGCGGCCGGCACGCTGGTCCGCCTGTACGGCCCGGCCGCCCTCACCATGCGCGCGCTCGCCGCCGAGCTCGGCACCGCCGTCACGTCGATCTACTGGCACGTCGGCAACCGCGAGTCGCTCCTGGACGCGCTCGTGGAGCGGACCGTGGAGGAGCTGGGCGAGATCGCGCCGCGCGGGACGACCCCCGCCGCCCGGATCGTCTCGGTCGCCCGGACCCTGCGCCGCGAGCTGCGCGCCCGGCCGCACCTGATCGCGATGGTCCACGAACGCGGCCTCACCGAGCGGATGTTCCTCCCCGCCCAGCAGGCTCTCGTCCACGAGATGCACGCGGCCGGGCTGCGCGGGGGCCGCGCGGCCGACGCGGTCCGGGCCGTCCAGTTCCACGTCGTCGGCCATCTGCTGGTCGAGCGCAACCGGGAGCGCGCGCCCGCGCAGCACCCGGACGAGGAGGAGCTGTGGCACGCGCCGGCACCCCGGGCCGCGGAGCACGATCCGGCGCTCGCGCGGGCGCTGGCGCGGCCGGTGGACGAGGAGCGCCTTTTCACCACCTCTGTACGCGCGCTCGTGGCGGGCCTGTTGGCAGCCGGGGAGCCGGCGGGCTGACCGGCCGCCGCCCGCGTTGTCAGTGCGGCCCCGTATTCTCTGTGACCATGCTCGACGACCGTACGACAGCAGCAGCGACGTGGCCGGCCGCCTACCCACAGGGGTACGCGGTCGTCGACGTGGAGACCACCGGCCTCGCCCGCGACGACCGGATAGTGTCGGCTGCCGTCTACCGCCTGGACGCCCAGGGCAACGTCGAGGACCACTGGTACACGCTGGTCAACCCCGAGCGCGACCCCGGCCCCGTGTGGATCCACGGGCTGACCACCGACCTCCTGGCGGGCGCGCCGCTCTTCCCGGACATCGCCGCGGAGTTCGCCGAGCGCCTGGACGGCCGGGTCCTGGTAGCGCACAACGCGATCTTCGACTGGCAGATGATCTCCAGGGAGTACGCACGGGCGAAGCGCACCGCGCCGGTGCGCCAGCGGCTGTGCACCATCGCGCTCTCCAAGGAGCTCGACCTGCCGCTGCCCAACCACAAACTGGAGTCGCTGGCCGCGCACTACGGAGTGGTGCAGCAGCGCGCGCACCACGCGCTGGACGACGCGCGCGTGCTGGCCGAGGCGTTCCGCCCGAGCCTGCACGAGGCGGCGCGGGTCGGGGCGCGGCTGCCGCTCCTCGAATGCCGCCCGCTCACCGAGTGGTCGGACGGCCCGGCCACCCCCCGCATCGGCTACCAGGCCACCGGTTCGTACGGCCGGAGCTCCAGCTGGCGGCCCGCACGCAAGCGCCCGGTATGTCCGCACCCCAACCCCGGCCGTTACGAAGTGGACAAACCACTCAAGCAGGGCATGCGGGTGGCGTTCTCCGGCGACACCTCCATCGACCGGGAGCTCCTGGAGGACCGCGCGGTCGAGGCCGGGCTGCACGTGGCGACCAGCGTCTCCCGGCTGACCAGCCTGCTGGTGACCAACGATCCGGACTCGGCGACCTCCAAGACCGTGAAGGCGAAGTCGTTCGGCACCCCGGTCGTCGACGAGGCGGCCTTCACCCAGCTGCTGCGGGACGTGGCTCCGGCAGACGGGTGACCGCATGGCGTGCCGCCCGCCGTTGCGGCGCGGTGCGCCGCACCCTGTGGCGCATGGCACGTTGTGAGGTCTGCGGAAACGACTACGGGATGTCCTTCGAGGTGCACGCGCAGGGCGTGGTGCACGTATTCGACTGCTTCTCGTGCGCCATCCACCGCATGGCGCCCATCTGCGAACACTGCCGGGTCCAGATCATCGGCCAGGGCGTCGAGGTCGAGGGGCACTGGTACTGCGGCGGGCACTGCGCCCGAGCGGAGGGCCGGGTGGGCATCGTCGACAAGGTGTGACCCGGCCGCATCTGCCTCGTTGGGGCCTTCGAGGCGGCGTGCTCGCCCAGTTCCCCGTTCTACGGGGGTGGCCCGCGATAGCCCCCCGACGGTACGAGTCGGTCGTACGCTCCCCGCCGGTGCGGGGGTCCGGCCCCCGGCGGTACCCACTGCCGGGGGGCCTTTCGCCACGTTGTACCGTCGATGCGTGTACCGCTTCCTGTTGTCCCGGCAGTGGGTGCTCGTCACCCTCCTCGCCCTCGTTCTCATCCCCACGATGATCGAGCTGGGCTTCTGGCAGCTGCACCGCCATCAGCACCGCGTCGCGCAGAACACCGTCATCGCGGACAACCTGAAGGCCGAGCCGGTCCCGGTGACCGCGCTCACCTCCCCCGGCCACACCGTCCCGCACGCCCAGTACTGGCGCCGGGTCACCGCCACCGGCACATACGACACCGCCCACGAGGTCGTGGTGCGCCGTCGGACCGCCGCCGACGGACGGGTCGGGTACCACGTCCTCACGCCGTTCGTCCTCGACAGCGGGCCGACCGTGCTGATCAACCGCGGCTGGGTGCCGGACAACGGCAGCCAGACCGAGTTCCCGCAGATCCCGGCCCCGCCCAAGGGCGAGGTCACGGTCACCGGGCGGCTGATGGCCGACCAGACGACCGCGGCCAGCGGCATCAAGGACGTCAAGGGCCTGCCACCCCGCCAGGTGATGCTGATCAGCAGCGCCCAGCAGCAGAAGGCGCTCGGCCGCCCGGTCCTGGGCGGCTACATCGAGCAGACCGCGCCCGAGTCCGGCGACTCCCCCGAACTGATCCCGGCCCCGGACCACTCCTCGATCGGCCCGCACATGGCGTACGCCGTGCAGTGGTGGCTGTTCACCGCAGGGGTCCCGGTCGGCTGGGTGATCCTGGTCCGCCGCGAGAAGCGGGACCGGGCCGAGGCGGCGGCGAAGGCCGGGGCGGCGGAGCCCGCACCGGCGACGGCCTGACCGGTCCGTCGCCCGACGATCCGTACCGTCCGGTCCTATTGACGTACTGGCCTGATTGACAATTCCGCCGGGCGGGAAGACGCCTGAGCGTGACGCGACGTATCCAACGCATCGAGGACTACGCCCTCATCGGCGACCTCCAGACCGCCGCCCTCGTCGGCCGGGACGGCTCCATCGACTGGCTCTGCCTGCCCCGCTTCGACTCGGCGGCCTGTTTCGCGGCGCTGCTCGGCGACGACGACAACGGCCACTGGCGGATCGCCCCGGCGGGCGCCGGGGACTGCACGCGCCGCGCCTACCTCGACGACTCGCTCGTCCTGGAGTCCGTCTGGGAGACCCGCACCGGCACGGTCCGCGTCCTCGACTTCATGCCCCAGCGCGACACCTCCCCCGACGTCGTACGGATCGTCGAGGGCGTCAGCGGCAGGGTGGAGATGAGCTCCGTACTGCGGCTGCGCTTCGACTACGGCCGGGTGGTGCCCTGGGTGCGCCGCGCCGACGGCCACCGGGTCATGGTCGCCGGCCCCGACTCGGTCTGGTTGCGCACCGAACCCCCCGTCAAGACCTGGGGCCAGCAGATGAGCACCCGCTCGTCGTTCACCGTGGGCCCCGGCGAGAAGGTCGCGATGGTGCTGACCTGGCACCCCTCGCACGAACCCCGGCCGTCGATACTCGATCCATTCGAGTCGCTGGAGCAGAGCCTGGCGGACTGGCGCGAGTGGGCGGGCAAGTGCCGCTGCACCGGCCCCCACCGGGACGCCGTCGTCCGCTCCCTCATCACCCTCAAGGCCCTCACCTACGCGCCGACCGGCGGCATCGTCGCCGCCCCCACCACCTCGCTCCCGGAGGAGCTCGGGGGCGTGCGCAACTGGGACTACCGCTACTGCTGGCTGCGCGACTCGACGCTGACGCTGGGCGCGCTGATCTCGGCCGGCTACCTCGACGAGGCGGCGGCCTGGCGCGACTGGCTGCTGCGCGCGGTCGCGGGCGACCCGGCCGACCTCCAGATCATGTACGGCCTCGGCGGCGAACGGCGGCTGCCGGAGACCGAACTGCCGTGGCTGAGCGGCCACTTGGACTCCGCCCCGGTCCGGATCGGCAACGCCGCCGTCAGACAGCTCCAGCTCGATGTGTACGGGGAGGTCATCGACTCCCTCCATCTGGCCCGTACCGCGGGCATGGCCGCCAAGCCGCACACCTGGAACGTCGAACTCAGCCTGCTCGGCTTCCTGGAGTCCCGCTGGCGCGAGCCGGACGAGGGTCTGTGGGAGGTGCGCGGGGAGCGCCGCCACTTCGTGCACTCCAAGGTGATGGCGTGGGTCGCCGCCGACCGTGCGGTGCAGGCCCTGGAGTCCGACCCGTCCCGGCGCGGCGACGCGGAGCGCTGGCGGCGGATGCGGGACGAGGTGCACCGGGAGGTGTGCGAGAAGGGGTTCGACGCCGAGCGGAACACCTTCACCCAGGCGTACGGGTCCCAGGAGCTGGACGCCGCGACGCTGCTCATCCCCCGGGTCGGGTTCCTGCCGGGCGACGACCCGCGGGTGATCGGGACGGTGGACGCGGTACGCGCCGAGCTCGGCCACGACGGCTTCGTGCGCCGCTACAGCACCGAGGGCACCACGGTGGACGGTCTGCCCGGCGACGAGGGCACCTTCCTGGTCTGCTCGTTCTGGCTGGCCGACGCGCTGCGGCTGACCGGCCGCGAGAAGGAGGCGCGGGAGCTGTTCGATCGGCTCCTCGCGCTCCGCAACGACGTCGGACTGCTGGCCGAGGAGTACGACCCGGCGGCCGGCCGGCAGCTGGGCAACTTCCCGCAGGCCTTCAGCCACATCGGACTGGTGGCGACCGCGATGGGACTGGAGGCAGGATAGGCGCATGGATCTTGGACTGAAGGACCGCGTCTACGTCGTCACCGGCGCCTCCCGGGGCCTCGGCCTCGCCTCGGCGCGGGCGCTCACGGGCGACGGCGCGAAGGCGGTGCTCAGCGGCCGCGACGAGAAGGCGGTGGCGAAGGCCGCCGAGGAGCTGGGCCCGAACACGCTGGGAGTGGCCGTCGACAACGCGGACACCGGCGCGGCCGCCCGTCTGATCGCCACCGCCCGCGAGCGGTTCGGCCGCTTCGACGGCGTGCTGATCAGCGTGGGCGGCCCGCCGCCCGGCTTCGTCGCCGACAACACGGACGAGCAGTGGCGCTCGGCCTTCGAGTCGGTGTTCCTGGGTGCGGTACGGATGGCGCGCACGGCGGCGGAGGAGCTGGACGAGGGCGGCGTGATCGGCTTCGTCCTGTCGGGCTCGGTCCACGAACCCATCCCCGGCCTGACCGTCTCCAACGGCCTGCGCCCCGGCCTCGCGGGCTTCGCCAAGTCCCTGGCGGACGAGCTGGGCCCGCGCGGTATCCGGGTGGTCGGTCTGCTCCCGGCCCGCATCGACACCGACCGCGTCCGCCACCTGGACGCCCTCTCCGGCGACGCGGAAGCAGCCCGTACGGCCAACGAGGCCCAGATCCCGCTGCGCCGCTACGGCACCCCGGACGAGTTCGGCCGCACGGCCGCGTTCCTGCTCTCGCCCGCCGCGTCGTATCTGACGGGCCTGATGCTGCCGGTGGACGGCGGATCACGGCACGGCTTCTGAGGCGACACCGACGCGGGGGTGGCGCTCCACTCCCTCCGGCGGTACGAACACCCCATGAAAGAGCCGGAGTTCACGGCGGAGAGCCGCCACTACGAGGAGGCGCTGGCCGCTTCGGCCGACATCCTCGCCATGGCCGAGGAGCTGGCCGCCGCGCGGCCGGACACGTACCGGCCGGACCTGGCCGCGGCGCTAGGAAGTCACGGCGCCCTGCTGGCCCGGGCCGGACGGCGCGAGGAGGCGCTTGCGCCCATCGAGCGGTCGGTGGCCGTCCACCGGGAGCCGGCGGCCCCGCACCCCGGCGCCCGCCGCGAGCCGCTGGCGGCCTCGCTCGGCGCCCTGGCCGGGCTGCTGGCCGCGCTGGAGCGGTACGCGCCCGCCCGGGAGGCCGCCGAGGAGAGCGTCGAGCTGTACGCACGGCTGGCCCGGGAGGACCCCGCCGTCCATCTCCCGGCGCTGGCGGCCGGGTTGAGCGGGCTCGCCGCGGTCCTCGACGCCCTCGGCGAGCCGCGTGCCGCGCGCAGGGCGTCAAGGCGGGCCGCACGGATCCGCCTGCGGCTGGCACGGGATATCGGCGGGCCACTGCGGCCCGGGGTCAACTCACCCGCTGCGCCCGGTGCTTGACCTCGCGCAGCCGTACCTCGGCCGGGAGCGCGGCGAGGCCCGCCGAGTCGCGGGCGTGGGCGAGGGCCTCCGAGGTGAGCCGGGAGAGGGCTTCGACGGGGGCCGCGTGGGGCTCCAGGAGGAGGGCGACGCGAGCCGCCGGTGTGGTGCGGCGGCCGTGCAGGGCCACCTGGGCGCGGGCCACACCGGGCAGCGACTCCGCCTCGCCCGCCAGGACCGCCTCCATGGCGCGGCCGCGCAGCAGCGCGCCCTCGCCGTCGCCCGAGTCCACCAGGACCTCGGCCAGCCGCGCCCGGCGCAGCTGGGCGAAGAGCCACCACAGGGTGAGCAGGACGAGTACGGCCAGCGCCGCGATGACCGTCGGCCACCACCAGCCGTGGTGGTGCCAGCGCTCCCGGCGGGCCCGGTCGAGCAGTACATCGTCGGTGCCCTCCCAGGGCCACCACGACGGGACCGGGAGACCGGCCCCGGCCGCGAGGACCGCACCGCCCGCCACCACCAGGATCAGCCCGACGAGGCCGATCAGCACCCGGTTCACCGTCCTGAGCATGGGTCACCTCTTCCTGGCGGCACGGCCCACGTGCACGGAGAGCCCGGGCTGCCCGGCGAGCCCGAGCTCCTTGATGCCCGCGCCCAGCGCGGCATCCAGATCGGCCCGTACGTCGTCGAGCTCGCGGAAGTGCGAGACGGCCCGTACGGCGACCTTGGCGCGGCCCATCCTGACCCGCACCGACTGCACACCCGGGACCTCCATCGCCCGGTCCCGCAGCACCAGCGCGGCGGCGGAGCGGTCGAGCCCGGCGCGGACCCCGGCCGAGGCGCGCCGCATCGGCAGCACGTCGCGCAGCCCCGGCGTCACCGCGAGCACGATCAGCCAGATCCCGACGGCCACCACGACGCCCGCGCCGGTGAGCACCACCGCGTCGTCCACGGTGTGCCGGGCCGGCCAGTCGGCGAGCCGACGGCGCCAGTGCATCGCGGGGCGGTCCGCGCGTACGGCCGCGATGTCGTACAACAGCGGCCCGGACACGGCCAGTAGGGCCAGGGCGACCAGCACGGCGGGCACCCGCCGCACCGACCAGAAGCGCCCGGCCCGGCCGCCCTCGTCCTCGGCGAGGACAGGCACGGGGTCATAGGCGGCGGACGACTGCGACTGGTCGAGCCCGCCGTCGGGGTCCTGGTCGGAGCCCATGGCGGGGTCCTTCTCCATGACGACGGGAAGGCGCCGGGTGCCGCTCGCGCCACTCGTTCCACTGGACGGGTCGTGCCCGCCCGGCTCGCTGGGCTCGCTCATGTGGTCCTCCCCCGGGCCGCCGTACCGGTGTGCGCCGAGTGCAGACGCTCGATCTGCACCGCCACCTCGGGCACCTCCATGCCCGCCAACGCCTTTACCCGCTCGGCCACTTGCCGACGCACGGCACCGCACTGGGCGCCGAGATCGGAGGGGTAACCGAGCTCCAGGCTGACCCGCACCCGGGCCACGTCCTGGTGCACCGTGACCGCCGTGTGGGGCACGGCCCCGCCCTCGGGGAGCGCGCCCAGCACCTCGCGCGCCGCCTGTGCGGCGATCTTCGCCACGACCCGGTCGGCGATACGGGTCGCTCCGCGCTCGGCGGGCGCGATACGGCGGGGTGCGCCGGCCGGCCCGGGGCCGAGGGGGTCCGGCGTGATGGCGGGGCCGTCTTCGCCCCGGGCGCCGGTTCTCCCCCGGCCGGGCCGGGCCTCACCGGCCCCGGACGCCGCCGTCGACGACACCGTCATGAGCCCGCGTCACCGCCGCCGGTCGCCGCGGTCGCGGTCCCGGGGGCGGAAGAAGTCGCCGGGTTCGAGATCGCCGTCCATGAACCTGCCCACCACGAATCCGATCGCGCCGAGCGCCGCGACCAGCACGAACGCCCCGAAACCGCCGAAGTATCCGGCGAATCCGAGCGCCATGCCGGCCACCATGCCGATCACCGCCATGCTCATCCTGAGCTCCTCAGTCGCTCCTCAGTCGGGGGCCGGGGCCTCACCGGGGCCTCACTGGAGCCGGGACTCCGGCTCGTCCTCTTCCTCATCCGGAAGTTTCACGTCGCTCACCGCGATGTTGACCTCGACGACCTCCAGCCCCGTCATCCGCTCCACGGCCGCGATCACGTTCTCCCGTACGACACGGGCCACCTCCGAGATCGACACGCCGTATTCGATGACGATCTCCAGGTCGAGAGCCGTCTGGACCTCGCCGACCTCCGCCTTCACCCCGCGCGCCACGGCGGACTTGCCGCCACCGGGCACCCGGTCGCGCACCGCGCCGAAGGTACGGGACAGACCGCTGCCCATCGCATGGACGCCGACGACCTCGCGGGCCGCGAGCCCCGCGATCTTCTCCACCACGCCGTCGGCGATGGTGGTACGGCCGCGTGTGCCGGGGTCGCCACCGCCGCGCTTCGCGGTGGAGCTCTTTCTGGTACCGCCCACGGCGGTGTCCCTGCCGCCCGAGCCGGACGGTTCGGGGCTACTGCGTTCCACGGTGTCACTCATGGCGTTCATCCCTTTCGGCTTCCCCTTCCCCTCCGCTGCCCACACTAAGTGCGGTTGCCCCGTCTCGCTCCAGGGATGCGGCAGGCTGGAGTAATGACGCCAGACGTATGGAGCACAGAGGTACGGCGCCGGCTGGCCCTGGGCAGGCTGCTGCCGCTCGGGGACGCGGCGGACGGCGCATGGGTGACGGAGCGGGCGGCGGGGGCGGTGCTGCGGGCGGCGTGCGCGTCGGTGCCGGGCCTGGCGGTCACGTCCCTGCGCCTCGCGCTCGCCGACCCGGCGGCGGCCGGTGTGCCCGCGGTTCCGCCACCGCCGAGCGGGCTGCCGCCGGGGGATGTGCGGGCGGTGGTGGAGGTGGCGGTGTGGGGTGACGGCCGCCCTCGGACGGAGGAGGTGCGGCAGGCGATGCTGTCGGCGTCGTCCGCCCGCCTGGGCCTGCGCCTGTCCCGGGTCGACATCCGGGTGACGTCCCTGCTGGACGCCCCCGCATCCTCGTCTCCCCCCGATCCCCCACCCGGGGTACGCCCCGGGCCCCCGCTCTCGGTCCCCGGCGTGGCGTACCTGACGTCGGAGCTGGCGGGGGCGGAGTGTCTGGAGGTGGCGGTCGCGCCGGGGTACCGGGCGGTGGAGGTGGTGCGGGGGGTTCGGGGGGTGGTGGGGGGTGGGGTGGCAGTGCTGGTGACGTGGGTGGGGTGACGTTTCCCCACCCCGCCCCTTCCCGTAAGCCCTGGGCGGGCGGCCGGGCGGTGGGCTGAGGCGGGCTGCCCCGCTTCGCCTGCGGCCCGGTGGGGGCTGGCCGCGCAGTTCCCCGCGCCCCTGAAGGCCGAACGGGGCCCGGCCACATTGCAGCCCCTCCGGCGCTTGAGGAGAAGGGCCCTCCAGGGGCGCGGGGACTGCGCGACCAGTCACGGACGACCCGCAGACGAACGGGGGGCGGGGGCAACCCCGAAAGCGGGCGCGGGGGCACAACCCCGAAAGCGGGTCCGGGGGCGCAGCCCCTGGTAACCCACCCACCCCCGTCCCAGGGCCCGGGGCGGAGCCCCGAAGCGGGGTGCAGGGGCCGCAGGCCCCGCGAAGGGCGCAGGGGGCGGAGCCCCCGCAAGCGGGTCCAGGGGGCACAGCCCCGCCCGGGGTCCAGGGGCACAGCCCCGCCCGGGGTCCAGGGGCACAGCCCCCGGTAACCCACCCGCCCCCGTCCCAGGGCCCGGGGCGGAGCCCCGAAGCAGGGTGCAGGGGCCGCAGGCCCCGCGAAGGGCGCAGGGGGCGGAGCCCCCGCAAGCGGGTCCAGGGGGCACAGCCCCGCCCGAGGTCCGGGGGCACAGCCCCGCCCGGGGTCCGGGGACGCAGCCCCCGGGAAACCACCTCCACCCCCACCCACCCCCGGAGGGTTAAGGGAACGGGCGGGGTGGGGGAAAATCAGTCCGCGAGGCCCGCGAGGGATCGCAGGCGGCGCGCCTGAGCGCCCCGCTCCGCGACCCGCTGCTCCTCGTACGACCGCCCCGACGCCCCCCGCAGCAACGCCTTCGTCTCGATCACCGCATCCCGCGGCGCAGCCAGCAGCGCCCCCGCCAAGTCACGTACGGAAGCGTCCAGCTCCGCCCCCGGCACCGCGAGGTTCGCTAGCCCGATCCGCTCGGACTCCTCCGCTCCGACGAATCGGCCGGTCGCGCAGATCTCCAGGGCGCGGGCGTAGCCCACCAGGCTCACCAGGGGGTGGGTGCCCGTCAGGTCCGGCACCAGGCCCAGGCTGGTCTCGCGCATGGCGAACTGCACGTCGTCGGCGACGACGCGCAGGTCACAGGCGAGCGCGAGCTGGAAGCCCGCACCGATCGCGTGGCCCTGGACCGCCGCGATCGACACGATGTCGTTGCGGCGCCACCAGGTGAACGCCTCCTGGTACTCGGCGATGACCCCGTCCAGCTCCGCGTCGGAGCCGCGCGCGAGGTCGATGAAGGACGGCTCGCCGTCGAAGCCTTCGGGAGTGAAGGCCTGGCGGTCGAGCCCCGCGGAGAAGGACTTGCCCTCTCCCCGCAGCACAACGACCCGGACGGTGCCGGGCAGCTCCTGACCGGCGGCAGCCAACGCCCGCCACAGAGCGGGAGACTGGGCGTTGCGCTTGTCCGGGTTGGTCAGGGTCACCGTGGCGACTGCGTCGTCGACGGTGAGCCGGACGCCGTCCTTGTCGAGTACGGGGTCGGGCGAAGCCATGGGGCGCCTCCGGGTCGGGTGCGGTCAAAATAAGTGACTGCACAGTAACTACCCGGCCGACCGTGCGGCCGACCGGGTGGCAACCCCACCCGGCGAGCCCATGGATCCGCCCGGCCCCGGTCAGGCCGAGGCGGTCTTCTTGCCGCGTGTCGCTCCGCCGCGTCCGCGCAGTACCACCCCGGACTCGCTGAGCATCCGGTGGACGAATCCGTAGGAGCGGCCGGTCTCTTCGGCCAACGCCCGGATGCTCGCACCGGAGTCGTACTTCTTCTTCAGGTCTGCCGCGAGCTTGTCGCGCGCGGCGCCGGTTACCCGGCTGCCCTTCTTCAGAGTCTCGGCCACCCGTGCCTCCTCATGGGAAGTGCGCTCTGGACTTCTCATGATCACCCCTCCCGGGCTTCCTGGCCACCCATTCGGCAAGGTCCGTGCAACCGGGTTTCGGCGCAGGGCGGCGCGAGACGGGGCCGGAATCACAAATTCCGCACGGCCACGGAACCGCCCCGGATTCGAGCGCGGCAAGAACACGCTGGTCAGGGGTGTGTTCGGGGTCACACTCCGGAATCAGTCCGTCCCGTACCCACCGGATCTTGATCCCGTGCATGACACGCCGGGGTACGAGACGCACTCACTCAGATTGAGGATCACACGTAAGCCGAATGATCCATAGGGAGTGGATCATTCGCCCTGCGTCAGGCGAGGGCGACCAGATCCGCGTAGTCGGGACCCCACAGGTCCTCGACCCCGTCGGGCAGAAGAATGATGCGCTCGGGCTGTAGAGCCTCGACCGCGCCCTCGTCGTGCGTCACTAGAACGACCGCGCCCTTGTACGTACGCAGCGCGCCCAGGATCTCCTCGCGGCTGGCCGGGTCGAGGTTGTTGGTCGGCTCGTCGAGGAGCAGGACGTTGGCGGACGAGACCACCAGCGTGGCCAGGGCCAGCCGGGTCTTCTCGCCGCCGGAGAGCACGCCCGCCGGCTTGTCCACGTCGTCGCCGGAGAACAGGAACGAGCCCAGCGTCTTGCGGACCTCGACCAGGTCCAGGTCGGGCGCCGAGGAGCGCATGTTCTCCAGGACCGTGCGGTCCGGGTCGAGCGTCTCGTGCTCCTGCGCGTAGTAGCCGAGCTTGAGGCCGTGGCCCGGGGAGACCTCGCCGGTGTCCGCCTTCTCGGCCCCGGCGAGCAGCCGCAGCAGGGTCGTCTTGCCGGCGCCGTTCAGACCGAGGATGACCACCCTCGATCCCTTGTCGATGGCCAGGTCGACGTCGGTGAAGATCTCCAGGGAGCCGTACGACTTGGACAGGCCCTCCGCGGTCAGCGGGGTCTTGCCGCAGGGCGCCGGGTCCGGGAAGCGCAGCTTGGCGACCTTGTCGGAGACCCGTACCGCGTCCAGGCCGGAGAGCAGCCGCTCGGCGCGCTTGGCCATGTTCTGCGCGGCCACCGTCTTGGTCGCCTTGGCGCGCATCTTGTCGGCCTGCGAGTTGAGGGCCGCGGCCTTCTTCTCGGCGTTCTGGCGCTCGCGCTTGCGGCGCTTCTCGTCGGCCTCGCGCTGCTGCTGGTAGAGCTTCCAGCCCATGTTGTAGACGTCGATCTGGGAGCGGTTGGCGTCCAGGTAGAACACCTTGTTGACGACCGTCTCGACCAGGTCCACATCGTGGGAGATCACGATGAAGCCGCCGCGGTACGTCTTGAGGTAGTCACGCAGCCAGACGATCGAGTCGGCGTCGAGGTGGTTGGTCGGCTCGTCGAGGAGCAGGGTGTCGGCGTCCGAGAACAGGATGCGGGCGAGCTCGACACGGCGGCGCTGACCGCCGGAGAGGGTGTGCAGCGGCTGGCCGAGCACCCGGTCGGGCAGACCGAGCGCGGCCGCGATGGTGGCGGCCTCGGCCTCGGCGGCGTACCCGCCCCTGGTGAGGAACTCGGTCTCCAGGCGCTCGTACTTCTTCATCGCCTTCTCGCGCGTGGCGCCCTTGCCGTTCGCCATGCGCTCCTCGTTCTCGCGCATCTTGCGCAGCACCTCGTCGAGGCCGCGCGCGGAGAGCACGCGGTCGCTCGCCAGGACGTCGAGGTCGCCGGTGCGGGGGTCCTGCGGCAGATAGCCGACCTCGCCGGAGCGGGTGATGGTGCCGCCGGCCGGGATGCCCTCGCCGGCCAGGCACTTGGTGAGGGTGGTCTTGCCGGCTCCGTTGCGGCCGACGAGACCGATGCGGTCGCCCTTGGCTACTCGGAAGGACGCGTTCTCGATGAGGATGCGGGCGCCGGCGCGCAGCTCGATGCCGGTGGCGGTGATCACGGAAATACTCCAGGGCGGTATGGACGGCGGACGGACGGGGGTCGAGGGAGCGTCGACGCCGCCTAATGCACGAGGAGAATTGCCATGGGCCAATTCTAGCGGGGGTGTGCAACTGCTTTAACGTGCGGTGATCTCTTACGAGAGGCGGTCCCCCGGGCGCGCCGACGACCCGCCGTGGGGCGGCCGGCACCGGTCCGCCGCGCGGCCTCACACGCCCCGGGCGGCGCCCACGCGCGCGGGGAGCTCGTTGCCCAGCGGGGTGCGGCCGGGGGCGACGCGCCCGAGGGCGTCCACCGCCACCACCTCCTGGGTCCACACATCCCGGTCGCGGCAGGGCTGGGCGACGAGCAGAACGCCCTCCACGCGCGCGATGCGGCCCGGGTCGAAGGCGCACTCCCGCCGGGCGGGCAGCATCCAGCGCAGATCCCCGTCGGCGGTGCGGTACGCGGCGATGCGCTCGGGGGTGACGACGGCGAGCATCCCCGCCGGAGCCAGCTGCTGGAGCACGCCCGCGGCCCGGCCGGGGCGCCCGGCGAGCCAGCCCGCGAGGCCCGGGACGGCCCGGTGCCAGCGGACCGCGTCGACCGAGAGCACGCGCGCGGTATCGGTGACCATGCCGTCGCTCCAGAGCGCGAAGGCGTGCCCCGGCGCCGTGCGCACCGCCAGCGGACGGCGCCCCTCGCGGCGGTACGTCCAGCTGCGCGCCCCGCTCCTGGGGTCGTACGCCTCGACGGCCGCGCCCCGCACCCGTACCGCCGGGCGGGCCGGCGCGGCGGCGGGCAGCACGGTGAGGCGGTCGCCGTAGGGGGCGGGCCGGGCGTGCTGCGCCTCGGTGACCAGGGGAAGGGCCAGTACGGCGGCGACGGCGGCCAGTGCGAGACGGTTCCGGTCCATGAGGCGCCGAGCGTATCGGGCACCGTGTCAAAAGGGGCGCAACGCAATGAACTGTTTGATACTCAGGCCGACGAGTGGGACGGGAGTTCGTGATGAGTGTGTATCCGACGATTCTGTACGTGGACGCGAAGGCTGCGATCCGCCTGTTGAAGGACGCCTTCGGGTTCACGGAGAGGAGTGTCTACGAGGACGCGGACGGCCTGGTGCTGCACGCCGAACTCGCCAGCGGCACCGGCATGGTGATGCTCGGCTCGAAGAGCCGGGGCGGCCTCTTCGCGGACGCCATGCGCGACGCGGGCCCGGTCGGTGTCTACGTGGTGGTGGACGACGTGGACGCGCACCACAGACGGGCGGTGGAGCACGGCGTGGAGATCCTCATGGAGCCCACCGACCAGGACTACGGCTCGCGGGACTACATGGCACGCGACGCCGAGGGCAACGTGTGGAGCTTCGGTACGTACGCCCCCGGCGCGGCCGGCTGACCCCCGCCGGGCCCTAGACCCCGCCGGTGTGGACCTGGAAGGCCGCGCGGCGCACGGCCTTGGCCAGGGCCGGGTCCGGATGGGCGGCGGCGAGGGCGACCAGGACCTGGACGGTACGGGGGTGGCCGACGGCCCTGACCTCGTCGAGCAGGGCGGGCACGGTGCCCTGCACGGCCGAGTCGAGGTGGCGCACCATCAGCTCGACCTCGCCGTGGTCGGCGACGGCCGCGGCGGTGTCGACCCAGAGCCAGGTGGACTCCTCGCGGGTGAGGACGGCGGTGACGTCCTCGGGGTCGCTCCCCTCGTGCTCGGCGAGCCAGAGCAGGGCGTAGGGGCGCAGGAAGAGCTCGTCGGCGGCGGCGCGCACCTCGGGCTCGGCGGGGGCGCCGACGACCCGCAGCGCCTCGAAGGCGAGCCCGCGCACCAGGGCGTCCTCGCCCCGGGCCGCGTCGAGCAGCTCGGTCACCGCGCTGCCGACGGGCCGGGCGGCGAGCCAGGCGCGGTACTCGGCGCGGGCCGGGCCGGGGGTGAGCCGGGCGCAGCCGCGCAGCATGTCCCCGGCGGACTGCTCGATGTTGCCGGCCGGACTCTGCGCGGCGACGCAGATCTGCTCCAGCTTGACCCACACCGCCCAGCTGCCGAGCGGGGTGAGGGTGGCCGAGCCCTCGCCGAGGGTGAGTGCGCCGACGGCGGCGAGCCCGGCGAGCACCCAGTCCAGGAGGAGGGAGAGGAAGGCGAGGGAGGCGGGGCGGTCCCCGCCGGTGCCGTCCGCGTCGGTGCCGTACGGGACTTCGCAGCGCTCGTCGCGCAGTTCGTCGACGCGCTGGCCGAGCAGATCGAGCAGAGCCGGTACGAGGACGGGACCGGCCGAGAGCTGGAGGAGGGAGAGCACCTGGGGAACGGCTTCGACGACCTCGGCCACGGCGGCGGGCGCGATGGCGGCCGGGGCGGGGTGGACGATCGACCAGGCGTCGAAGAGGGCGACCCAGCCGCGCAGCACCGCGGCGTCGTCGCGGTCCCAGGCGCGCAGCCGCCAGCCGGGGCGCGCGGTGCCGCCGTGCAGTTCGACGAGTCCGGCGAGCCGGGCCCGGTCCCAGCCGGCCCGCACCTGGGCGGGCGTCAGCCGCAGGGTGGCGGCGGCCAGTTCGGCGGCGGCGCCGGACAGGGTGCCCGTCGGGGCGGGGCGGGGCGCGCTGCCCCGGGCGCGCTCGGCCTCGGCCCAGCGGGCGACGCGTACGGCGTCGGCGAGGACCGCTCTGGCCTGGCGGGCCAGTTCGGCGGCGGCCGGGGTGCCCTCGGGCGGCCGGGAGCCCGCCCGGGAGCGGCGGTCGCTCACGGCCCGGCGTGCGCTGGCGAGGGGTCGGGCATCCTTCGCGTGCGGTGCGCGGACAAGCCGCAGTCTGGAGTCTCGCGGCAACTTCTCTTCAGGCTTCCGGGACGTCACGGATGCAGTCTTCCCGTTGACGGGCAGAAAGCCCAAACGGAATGGGGCATGCCCGGATCCCGCGCGGGCCGGGCGCGGCCGGGGCCCGGGGGTTGTCACCCCGGGTGGTGCGGTCCGTTGACGGGCCGAAAGCCGAAGCGGAATGGGCGCCCTGATCGCCTGGGCGGTGCCGGCGGCCCCGTGCGCCGCTTCGGGGGCTCCGGCCCCGCGCGTCACATGAGCGGGGTCAGGAAGCGCCGCAGCGCCTCCTCGTAGCGGGCGGGGTCCGCGTTCCACATCGAGGCGTGCGGGGCGTGCTGGACCGTGTGAAGGGTCACCAGATCGGGGCGGCGGGCCGCGAGTTCACGGGTGAGGTGCCAGGACGCCAGGGTGTCGTCGGGGCCGTGGAAGACCAGCGCCGGGACACGCAGGCCGGCCGGGTCGGCCGCCTCGCGCAGACGGTCGCCGTGCGGGCCGGTGCGGCCTTGCGCGGCCCGGACGGCGAGCGGCAGCAGCGCGCTCGGGGCGCCGTGGGCGAGGGCGAGGGCGCGCAGGGTGCCCTCCCAGTCGAGCACCGGCGAGTCGAGGACGACGCCCCGGATGTGCTCGCGCATCCCGGAGCGCGCGGCGGCGTGCAGCGCCATGGTGGCGCCGGTGGACCAGCCGTGCAGGATGACGCGCTCGGCGCCGGAGCGCACGGCGTACCGGATGGCGGCGTCGAGGTCGCGCCACTCCGAGTCGCCGAGGTGGCCGAGGCCGTCGGGGGACCGGGGGGCACCCTCGTCGCCCCGGTAGGCGAGGTCGAGCACCGGCAGCTTCTGGCGGTGCAGGAAGCCGATGACGTTGAGCGGATGTTCGCGGGTGGTGCCCAGGCCGTGCACGGTGATGACCCAGGTGTTCCGTACACCCTTCACCAGCCAGGCGGGCAGCACACCCAGCTCGGCGGGGATCTCCACGTCCTCGTAGTCGAGGCCGAGCGCCTCCTTCGGGGTGCCGTGGTGCAGCTGCGGGGTGAGCCGGACCCGGTCCCCCGGCTGCGGGCTGCCCCGGGTGACCCGCTCCAGGCGGCGCACCACGGTGTCCGCCGGGTGCGGCCTGTCGACGACCTCGCCGACCACCGCGCGGATGCCGGGACCCTCGATCCCGTACGTCCCGGGGCGCAGCGAGGCCAGGCACCGGGTCAGGGCGATCCGCCCGGGCCCGGTGGCATGCACGGTGAGGTCGGGGTCGGTGGGCAGCGGGCGGCCTGGCGGCGCCTTGAGGGCCGCGTCGCTCGCGTACCGTCCGGCGGCCACCGCGGCCGCGCCGACGCCGATGAGTGTGGTGACGGCCGCTGCCGTCGCTGTAGCCGGGCGCACCCTTCCAGTGTCGGCAGTGCGCGGCGACACGGCCAGTGGGCGGGGGCCTACCGGGGCACGCCCGGGCCGGGGGCGTCCCCCTGGCCGTACCCCCGGAACTGTTCGGCGGCCCGGTCGAGGTCGGCGACGGAGAGCAGGGAGGGGGTGCGGCCGGGGACGGAGGAGGCGGCGAGCCAGAGGCGGCACATCCACTCCAGCTGGGCGGTGCGGTCGTATGCCTGGGAAAGAGTGGTTCCGTAGGTGATCGTCCCGTGGTTCTGGAGGAGACAGCCGGTGCGGCCTTCGAGGGCGCGCAGCATGTTCCGCGCCAGTTCCTCGGTCCCGTACAGCGCGTAGGGCGCGACCTGGACCGGACCACCGAGCGTGGCGGTCATGTAGTGGACCGGCGGGAGCTCGCTGACCAGCGTGGAGACGGCCGTGGCGTGCACGGCGTGGGTGTGGACGACGGCCCGGGCGTCGGTGTGCCGGTATACGGCCAGGTGCATCGGGAGCTCGCTGGTGGGCCGCAGCGTGCCGGTCACCTGGCGGCCGGCGAGGTCGACGGCGACGGTGTCGTCCGGGCCGAGGCGGTCGTAGGGGACGCCGGTGGGGGTGACCAGGACCAGGTCACCGACGCGTATGGAGACGTTGCCCGAGGTGCCCACGACCAGGCCTTCCTCGGCGGTGCGGCGCGCGGTGGCGGTCAGCTCGGCCCAGGCCGTGGCGGTCGCTCCGGAGTCCTTCGGCTCTCCCATGGGGCGATCCTCGCAGGCTCCGCGCAGCGGGCGACGGAGTGAGCAGAATCTCTTCAATGGGGTATATGGCCGGTTCGCGGGGTTTGTCAGGGCCTGGTCGCAGCAAAAACCGGTCGGATACACCGCGAAGCCCGACCCAGTTCACCTTCCGTTCATCCAGGTTACTTACGTTCGTCCAGCCACTGACGTCGAACGATTGACTGGGTAAATGGAACACATCACGCTGCTGCTCGCCATTGTGGTCGTGACAGCTCTAGTGTTCGATTTCACGAACGGTTTCCATGACACCGCCAACGCGATGGCCACGACCATCTCGACCGGCGCCCTGAAGCCCAAAGCAGCGGTCGCCATGTCCGCCGCGCTCAACCTGGTCGGCGCGTTCCTGTCGGTGGAGGTCGCCAAGACGATCTCCGGCGGGATCATCAACGAGAAGGGCATCAGAACAGAGGTCATCTTCGCGGCGCTCGTCGGCGCGATCCTCTGGAACCTGGTGACCTGGCTGCTCGGCCTGCCGTCCAGCTCCTCCCACGCCCTGTTCGGCGGTCTGATCGGCGCGGCCGTGATGTCGGCCGGCTGGTCCTCGGTGAACGGCTCGACCATCGTCACCAAGGTGCTGCTCCCCGCCGTCGCCGCCCCGATCGTCGCGGGCGTCGCCTCGATGCTGGCCACGCGCCTGACGTACCGGATCAACCGAAACGCCGACCCGGCTGCCGAGAAGGCCACCGCCAAGGGGTACCGGGCAGGACAGATCGCCTCCGCCGGGCTCGTCTCACTCGCCCACGGCACCAACGACGCGCAGAAGACCATGGGCATCATCACGCTCGCCCTGGTCGCCGGCGGTGTGCTGCACCCGGGCGCCAACCCCCCGCTGTGGGTCATCGTCTCGGCCGGCATGGCCATCGCCATGGGCACCTACCTCGGCGGCTGGCGCATCATCCGCACCATGGGCAAGGGCCTGACCGAGCTGGCGCCGCCGCAGGGCTTCGCCGCCCAGTCCGGTGCCGCGACCGTCATCCTGGCCTCCTCGCACATCGGCTTCTCGCTCTCCACCACCCAGGTCTGCTCCGGCTCCGTCATGGGCGCCGGCCTCGGCCGCAAGGGCGGTGTGGTCCGCTGGTCCACCGCGACCCGCATGTTCATCGCCTGGGGCCTGACCCTGCCCGCCGCGGGTCTGGTCGGCGCCGGCGCCGAGTTCCTGACCGGCCAGGGCACCTGGGGCATCGTCCTCGTGGCGATCCTGCTGATCGCGGGTGCCGGCTTCATCTGGAAGCTGTCGCGCCGCGAGCCGGTCGACCACAACGACGTCACTGCCGCCGCCACCCCGGCGGAGTCCCCGGCCGAGCCCGCCGGCGTCGTGACCACCGCGATCGCCGCCGTCACCCCGCCGCCCACCGCCGCCGCCGTGGCCGCCGATCTGACGGCCACCATCCCGGCTCCGGCCCCGGTGGCCCCCGTCGACCCGGCCCGCCCGGCCACCGTCTGACCCGGCCGCGCACCCCAAAGGAATCGTCATGCACATCGACTGGGCAGCTCTCGGCACCGTCTTCGGTGTCAGCCTCATCGTCACCGTCGGCCTGGTGGGCCTGTTCACCGTCGGGATCGTCGGCCTCAGCAAGCAGCAGTCGGCCGCGGCCGGCAAGGGCAACGTCGCCGTGGCCCGCACCACCGCCTACCTCTGCTTCGCGCTCTGCGCGGCGGCCGTCGCGTACGGCATCAGTCTGATCGTCGGCAAGTAGCCCGGCCAGCAGCGCCGCACACACCTCGAACCGCCTTCCGGCCCGGCCGGAGGGCGGTTCTCTGTGTGCCCCAACACACTCTCCCGTCGCAGGTCAGCAGCGAGTTGACGGGCGTTCCCGGGCATGGTGGACTGCCCGAGCCATTTACGGCGGCAGAAGAGGAAGCCGGTGCGAATCCGGCGCGGTCCCGCCACTGTCATCGGGGAATCATCCCCGTGAGCCAGGAACTCTCACCGCCGGTCGACGTCGTACCAGGGCGCGGACACCCTGAGTGAGGACATACCGCCATGCGCGCCTGCCTGTTGCCGGCACCTCCCGGAAGTACCAGAGTTCTTCGCGGCGTTGCGGCGGGCTGATCCCATGCGTGCCGATCGCACTTTCGCGTACGGCGCCACCGCCGGTCTCCTCGGCGACCTCCTCCTCGGCGATCCCCGCCGCGGACACCCGGTCGCCGCGTTCGGCCGTGCCGCGGCCGCCGTGGAGCGCACGCTGTGGCGCGACCACCGGGGCTGGGGCGCGCTGCACACCGCCGTGTGCGCCGGAGGCGCCGCGGGCGCCGCACTGCTCGCCACGCGCGCGGTACGAAAGCTTCCCACCGCGTCCGTCGCGCTGACCGCCGCCGCCACCTGGGCCGTCGTGGGCGGCACTTCGCTGGGCCGGGAGGCCCGCGCGATCGGCGAGGCGCTGGAGGCCGGGGACGTCGAGGCGGCCCGCGCGCGCCTGCCGCACCTGTGCGGGCGCGACCCGCAGTCCCTGGACGCGCCCGGCATCGCGCGCGCGGTCGTCGAGTCCGTCGCCGAGAACACCTCCGACGCCGTGGTGGGCGCGCTGGTGTGGGGGGCGCTCGCGGGGGTTCCGGGCCTGGTCGCGTTCCGCGCGGTCAACACGCTGGACGCGATGGTCGGCCACCGCTCGCCGCGCCATCGGCGGTACGGGTGGGCCTCGGCGCGCCTGGACGATGTGGCGGGCTGGCCGGGCGCCCGGCTCACCGCCGCACTGGCGGTGGCCGCCGGGGGCGCGCCGCGCGCCGCCACGCGCGCGTGGCGGGACGACGCCCGCAAGCACCCGAGCCCCAACGCCGGTCCCGTCGAGGCGTCGTTCGCGGGCGCGCTCGGCGTACGGCTCGGCGGCACCCTCTCGTACGGCGGCCGTGTCGAGCACCGGCCCGTGCTGAACGGGGGCGGCCGGGCGGTGGAAGTCCCGGACATCGAGCGGGCGGTGCGGCTGTCGCGCCGGGTGGGCTGGCTGGCGCTGGCTGTGGCGATCGCGGTGAGGAAGGTACGTACATGAGCGGCGGACTGCTGGTCGCGGGCACCACATCGGACGCGGGCAAGAGCGTCGTCACCGCCGGGATCTGCCGGTGGCTGGTGCGCCAGGGCGTGAAGGTCGCGCCGTTCAAGGGGCAGAACATGTCCCTCAACTCGTTCGTCACGCGCGAGGGCGCCGAGATCGGGCGGGCGCAGGCGATGCAGGCGCAGGCGGCGCGCGTCGAGCCGTCCGCGCTGATGAACCCCGTGCTGCTCAAGCCGGGGAGCGACCGGTCGAGCCAGGTCGTACTGATGGGCAGGCCGGTGGGCGAGCTGAGCGCCGGCGGCTACCACGGCGGACGCCAGGAAGCGCTTCTCGGCACCGTCGTGGACTGTCTGGAGCGGCTGCGGGGCACGTATGACGCCGTGATCTGCGAGGGGGCGGGCAGTCCGGCCGAGATCAATCTGCGGCGCACGGACATCGTCAACATGGGCATCGCGCGCGCCGCGAAGCTTCCGGTGGTGGTGGTCGGCGATATCGACCGGGGCGGGGTGTTCGCCTCGTTCTTCGGTACGACGGCGCTGCTGAGCCCCGAGGACCAGGCGCTGGTCGCCGGGTACATCGTCAACAAGTTCCGGGGCGACGTCTCGCTCCTCGAACCCGGCATCGACATGCTGCGCGGGCTCACCGGACGCCACACGTACGGGATCCTGCCGTTCGCGCACGGGCTCGGCATCGATGAGGAGGATGGCCTGCGGGTTTCCCTTCGCGGCGCCGTGCGCGAGTCGGTGGTGGCGCCGCCGGTGGGCGACGACGTGCTGCGGGTCGCGGTCTGCGCGGTCCCGCTGATGTCCAACTTCACGGACGTGGACGCGCTCGCCGCCGAACCGGGCGTGATCGTACGGTTCGTGGACCGGCCCGAGGAACTGGCCGACGCGGATCTGGTCGTCGTGCCGGGAACCCGGGGCACGGTCCGGGCGTTGGAATGGCTGAGGGAACGGGGGCTGGCGCGGGAGCTGGCGCGCAGGGCGGCCGAGGGGCGTCCGGTGCTGGGGATCTGCGGCGGATTCCAGGTGCTCGGAGAGCACATCGAGGACGAGGTCGAGTCACGGGCGGGCGCCGTGGCGGGGCTCGGACTGCTGCCCGTACGGGTGCGGTTCGCGGCCGAGAAGACACTTGCACGGCCGACCGGCGAGGCGCTGGGCGAGCCCGTGGAGGGATACGAGATCCACCACGGCGTCGCTCAAGTGCTGGGCGGGGAAGCCTTCTTGGACGGATGCCGGGTCGGTGCGGTCTGGGGCACGCACTGGCACGGGTCACTTGAGAGCGACGGATTCAGACGACGGTTCCTGGAGCGGGTGGCGAGCGCCGCCGGACGGCGTTTCGTGCCCGCCCCGGACACGTCGTTCGGCGCGCTGCGCGAAGAGCAGCTGGACCGCCTCGGCGACCTCATCGAAGAACACGCGGACACGGACGCGCTCATGCGGCTCATCGAGCAGGGCGCGCCCGCAGGACTTCCCTTCATCGCACCTGGAGCACCCGCATGAGCACTGTGCTGTTGTTGTCGACCGCCGACACGGATCTGCTGGCGGCCCGGGCCTCCGGGGCGCCCTTCCGGATCGGCAACCCGACCCGTATCGACGTGGCCGAGGAGCTGCCCGCGCTGATCGAGGGCGCGTCCGTGGCCGTCGTGCGCCTGCTCGGTGGCAAGCGCGCCTGGGAGGACGGCCTTGCGGCGCTGAAGGCGTCCGGCATCCCGACGGTGCTGCTCGGCGGCGAGTCCGTGCCGGACGCGGAGCTGATGGCCGAGTCGTCGGTCCCGGCCGGTGTGGTTGCCGAGGCCCTGCGCTATCTGGTCGAGGGCGGACCGGGCAACCTCGTGGAGCTCGCCCGCTTCCTCTCCGACACCGTGCTCCTGACCGGCGTGGGCTTCGCCGAGCCGGAGAAGATGCCGGAGTGGGGCGTGCACGGCACGCGCGCGTACGTGGAGGGACGCCCCACCGTGGGCGTGCTCTTCTACCGCGCCCACGAGCTCTCCGGCAACACCGCGTTCGTCGACGTCCTCTGCGACCGCATCGAGGCCCAGGGCGCCAACGCCCTTGCCGTGTACGTGGGTTCGCTGCGCGGCGCCGAGCCCGCGCTGTACGAGACACTGGGCCGGGCGGACGCGCTGATCGCCACCGTCCTGGCGGCGGGCGGCACCACCGCCTCGCAGGCCAGCGCGGGCGGCGACGAGGAGGCATGGGACATCGGCGCCCTGGCCGACCTGAACGTCCCGGTGCTGCAGGGGCTCTGCCTCACCTCGTCCAAGGCGGCATGGGAGGCCTCGGACGCGGCGCTCTCGCCCATGGACGCGGCGATGCAGGTCGCCATCCCCGAGTTCGACGGCCGGCTGATCACCGTCCCCTTCTCCTTCAAGGAGCAGGGCCCGGACGACGTGCCGGTCTACGTCGCCGACCCCGAGCGGGCCTCCCGGGTCGCCGGAATCGCGGTGCGCCACGCCCGGCTGAAGCACAAGCCGAACGCGGAGAAGAAGCTGGCCCTGGTCTTCACCGCGTACCCGACCAAGCACTCCCGCGTCGGCAACGCGGTGGGCCTGGACACGCCCGCCTCCGCCGTGCGCGTCCTGGACGCGCTGCGCGACGCCGGTTACGTGGTGGAGGGCCACCCGGACAACGGCGACGAGCTGATCCACCGCCTGATCAACGCGGGCGGCCACGACGTGGAGTGGCTCACCGAGGAGCAGCTGGCGGCCGCCCCCGCGCGCGTGCCGCTCGCCGACTACCGCGCCTGGTTCGAGAAGCTGGAGCCGGAGCTGCGCGACAGCATGCTGGAGCACTGGGGCGAGCCCCCGGGCCAGCTGTACGTGGACGGCGACGAGATCGTGCTCGCCTCCCTCCAGTTCGGCAACGTCGTCGTGATGATCCAGCCGCCGCGCGGCTTCGGCGAGAACCCCATCGCGATCTACCACGACCCCGACATGCCCCCGTCGCACCACTACATGGCTGCCTACCGCTGGCTGGAGAACAGCTTCGGCGCCGACGCGATCGTCCACATGGGCAAGCACGGCACCATGGAGTGGCTGCCCGGCAAGGGCCTCGGCCTGTCCTCCGGCTGCGGCCCGGACGCGGTCCTGGGCGAGCTGCCGCTGGTCTACCCGTTCATCGTCAACGACCCCGGCGAGGGCACCCAGGCCAAGCGGCGCGGCCACGCCACGGTCGTGGACCACCTGGTCCCGCCGATGGCCCGCGCCGACACCTATGGCGACCTGGCCAAACTGGAGCAACTCCTCGACGAGTACGCGCTGGTGAGCGACCTCGACCCGACGAAGGCCCCGGCCGTGCGGGCCCAGATCTGGACGCTGGTGAAGGCCGCCGAGCTCCACCACGACCTGCACATCGCCGAGCAGCCGGACGACGGCGACTTCGACGAGTTCGTCATGCACATCGACGGTTATCTCTGCGAGATCAAGGACGTCCAGATCCGCGACGGCCTCCACATCCTCGGCGGCGGCCCCGAGGCCGAGCCCCGGGTCAACCTGGTGCTCGCGGTGCTGCGCGCCTCCCAGGTGTGGGGCGGCCAGGCCAACGCGCTGCCCGGCCTGCGCGCGTCGCTGGCCGAGCACTTCGGCCTCGTGGAGAAGGAACTGCTCGCCGAGCCGGGCACACCGGTGAAGGTGCCGGTGGAGCTCACGGACCTGGTCGAGGGCCCCGCCCGTACGGCGGCCGACACGATCGACCTCCTGGAGCAGCTGTGCCGCCGCCTGGCGGAGGGCATGGAGGAGCGCGGCTGGGACGCGGCCGCGTGCGGCCCGCTGGTGACCGAGGTCCTGCGCGCCGAACTCGCCCCGGCCATCGCGGTCCTCGACTTCGCCTGCCGCGAAGTGGTGCCGCGCCTGGCCCGTACGACGGACGAGATCACCCACATCCTGCGGGCGCTGGACGGCGGCTACGTCCCGGCGGGCCCGTCCGGCTCACCCACCCGGGGCCTGGTCAACGTCCTGCCGACCGGCCGCAACTTCTACTCGGTCGACCCCAAGGCCATTCCGTCCAGGCTGAGTTGGGAGGTCGGCCAGTCGCTGGCGGACTCGCTGCTCCAGCGCTACCTCGCGGACAACGGCGAGTACCCCAAGTCCGTGGGCCTCACGGTCTGGGGCACCTCCGCGATGCGCACCCAGGGCGACGACATCGCGGAGATCCTGGCGCTGCTCGGCTGTCGCCCGGTGTGGGACGACGCGTCCCGGCGCGTCACCGGCTTCGAGGTGGTCCCGGCCGCGGAGCTGGGCCGTCCCCGCATCGATGTGACGGTCCGCATCTCCGGCTTCTTCCGGGACGCGTTCCCGCACGTGGTCGGCCTGATCGACGACGCGGTGCGGACGGTGGCGGAGCTGGACGAGCCGGCCGACACCAACTACGTACGGGCGCACGCCGACGAGGACACCGCCGAGCACGGCGACCGCCGCCGCGCCACGGCCCGTATCTTCGGCTCCAAGCCGGGGGCGTACGGGGCGGGCCTGCTGCCGCTGATCGACGCGCGCAACTGGCGCTCGGACGCGGACCTTGCCGAGGTCTACGCGGTGTGGGGCGGCTATGCGTACGGGCGAGGGCTCGACGGGCGCGCGGCGCGGGGCGACATGGAGACGGCGTTCCGGCGGATCGCGGTGGCGGCGAAGAACGTCGACACCCGCGAGCACGACCTGGTCGACGCCGATGACTACTTCCAGTACCACGGCGGCATGGTCGCCATGGTCCGCCATCTGACGGGCGAGTCCCCCGAGGCGTACGTGGGCGACTCGGCCACCCCCGACCAGATCAAGACCCGCACCCTGGGCGAGGAGACCCACCGTGTCTTCCGCGCGCGGGTGGTCAACCCGCGCTGGATGGCGGCGATGCGGCGCCACGGCTACAAGGGCGCGTTCGAGATGGCCGCGACCGTGGACTACCTGTTCGGGTACGACGCGACGGCGGGGGTGGTCGACGACTGGATGTACGAGAAGTTGTCGGCGGAGTACGTGTTCGACCCGGAGAACCAGGACTTCATGCGGAAGTCCAATCCGTGGGCGCTGAGGGGAATCACCGAGCGCCTCCTGGAGGCAGCCGACCGAGGGCTGTGGGCGGAGCCTGACCAGGAGACCCTGGACCGGCTCCGGGCGACCTACCTTGAGCTTGAGGGAGATCTGGAGGGCGACGCATGAAAGCCCTCTACACCCCCGCGTCGGCGGGGACAACAGCGCACGGACGGCCGTCGACTTGGCGGTGCCTGGATCACCCCCGCGCCAGCGGGGAGCACCCGCACGGCATGTCAGCCGCCCTGGCCTGCGACGCACAGTCATCGCAACAGCCACTCGAAGGAGTGATCTCGGCGTGAGTGTCCCCTATCCGTTCACAGCCATCGTCGGGCAGGACGATCTGCGACTGTGCCTGCTCCTCAATGCAGTGAGCCCTGCCGTGGGCGGAGTACTGGTCCGAGGGGAGAAAGGGACGGCGAAGAGCACCGCCGTGCGGGCGCTCTCGGCGCTGCTGCCCGAGGTCGAGGTCATCACGGGCTGCCGGTTCTCCTGTGACCCCGGGGCCCCCGATCCGGCGTGCCCCGACGGGCCGCACGAGGCCGGGACCGGGGCGGCCCGGGCCGCGCGGATGGTGGAGCTGCCGGTCGGCGCCTCCGAGGACCGTCTGGTGGGCGCACTCGACATCGAGCGGGCGCTCGCCGAGGGCGTGAAGGCCTTCGAGCCCGGTCTGCTGGCCCACGCCCATCGCGGGATCCTGTACGTCGACGAGGTCAACCTCCTCCACGACCACCTGGTCGACCTGCTGCTCGACGCCGCCGCCATGGGCGCCTCGTACGTGGAGCGCGAGGGCGTCTCCGTACGGCACGCCGCGCGTTTCCTGCTGGTGGGGACCATGAACCCCGAAGAGGGTGAGCTGCGGCCGCAGTTGCTGGACCGGTTCGGGCTGACCGTCGAGGTGAAGGCCTCCCGGGAGCCGGACCAGCGGGTCGAGGTGGTCCGTCGCAGGCTCGCCCACGACGACGAGCCCGCCGCGTTCGCGGCGCGCTGGGACGACGAGGAGAGCTCCGTACGGGCGCGGATCGTCGCGGCGCGTGCGCTGCTGCCCGAGGTGCGGCTCGGTGACGCCGCGCTCCGGCAGATCGCCGCGACCTGCGCCGCCTTCGAGGTCGACGGTATGCGGGCCGACATCGTGATGGCCCGCACCGCCACGGCGCTGGCCGCCTGGGCGGGGCGTACGGACGTGCTCGCCGAGGACGTCCGGCAGGCGGCGCTCCTCGCGCTGCCCCACCGGCGCCGGCGCAACCCGTTCGACGCCCCGGGCCTCGACGAGGACAAGCTCGACGACACCCTCCAGGAGTTCGGGGACCAGGGCGAGGACGACGACCCGGATCCGGACGGGCCGGGCGGCGGGGGCGGGCAGCCCCCGCAGGACGGCGGCCCGACGCCGGACGCGGGCGCCGGGGACACCCCCGCGCGCCCCGAGACGGGCGAGGGCGGCGAGCCGCAGCCGTCCGGCGCGGGAGAGCAGCAGGCCGTACGGGCGGGCGAGCCGTTCCGTACGAAGATGCTGAGCGTGCCGGGGCTCGGCGAGGGCGCGGCCGGGCGCCGCTCACGGGCCCGCACGGCGCACGGGCGTACGACCGGGGCCCGCCGCCCCCAGGGCGCCCTCACCAAGCTGCACCTGGCGGCGACCGTCCAGGCGGCCGCGCCGCACCAGCGGGCGCGCGGGCGTTCGGGGCGCGGCCTGGTCGTCCGGCGCGACGATCTGCGCCAGGCGGTCCGGGAGGGCCGCGAGGGCAACCTGGTGCTCTTCGTCGTCGACGCCTCCGGCTCGATGGCGGCCCGGCAGCGGATGGGCGCGGTCAAGGGCGCGGTGCTCTCGCTGCTGCTCGACGCGTATCAGCGGCGGGACAAGGTCGGCCTGATCACCTTCCGGGGCAAGGACGCGGAGGTGGCCCTGCCGCCGACGTCGTCGGTGGACGCGGCTGCGGTCCGCCTGGAGACGCTGCCGACGGGCGGGCGCACCCCGCTCGCGGCCGGGCTGCTCAAGGCGCACGACGTGCTGCGCGTGGAGCGGATGCGGGATCCGTCGCGGCGGCCGCTGCTCGTGGTGGTGACGGACGGGCGGGCCACCGGTGGCGTGGACCCGGTGGCGCTCGCGGGCCGGTCGGCCCGGCTGTTCGCCGCCGAAGGGGTCGCGTCGGTGGTCGTGGACTGCGAGGCGGGCGCGGTGCGCCTCGGGCTCGCGGCCGAGCTGGCGCGGGAGCTGGGCGGCCCGGCGGTGACACTCGACGAGCTGCGGGCCGACTCGATCGCCGGTCTGGTCAAGGACGTTCAAGGGACTTCGAGGAGGGCGGCCTGATGCCGCAGGGACAGCCGAGCGTGGTGCCCGAGGACGGGCTGACGACCCGCCAGAGGCGTAACCGGCCGCTGGTCGTGGTGCACACGGGCATCGGCAAGGGCAAGTCGACGGCCGCGTTCGGGCTCGCGCTGCGGGCCTGGAACCAGGGCTGGCCGATCGGGGTGTTCCAGTTCGTCAAGTCGGCGAAGTGGAAGGTCGGCGAGGAGAACGCGCTGAAGGTGCTCGGCGCCTCCGGCGAGGGCGGGAGCGTCGACTGGCACAAGATGGGCGAGGGGTGGTCCTGGGTCCAGCGCGACTTGCAAGGCGACAACTCGACCAACGAGGACAAGGCCCGCGAGGGCTGGGAGCAGGTCAAGCGGGACCTGGCGGCCGAGACGTACAAGCTGTACGTGCTCGACGAGTTCGCGTACCCCATGCACTGGGGTTGGGTGGACACGGACGAGGTCATCGCGGTGCTGCGGGACCGCCCGGGCACCCAGCACGTGGTGATCACGGGGCGCAACGCACCCGGGAAGCTGGTGGACTTCGCGGATCTGGTGACCGACATGTCCAAGGTCAAGCACCCGATGGACGCCGGTCAGAAGGGGCAGCGGGGCATCGAGTGGTAGCACGTCTCGTCATCGCGGCCCCCTCGTCGGGCAGCGGGAAGACCACGGTCGCGACGGGCCTGATGGCCGCGCTCGCCGCGACCGGGCTGACCGTGTCCCCGCACAAGGTCGGCCCCGACTACATCGACCCCGGCTACCACGCCCTGGCCACGGGGCGCCCCGGGCGCAACCTCGACGCGTATCTGTGCGGCGAGGAGCTGATCGCTCCCCTGTTCGCGCACGGCGCGCGAGGGTGCGACGTCGCGGTGGTCGAGGGCGTGATGGGGCTGTACGACGGGGCGGCGGGGCTCGGTGAGCTCGCCTCCACGGCGCAGGTGGCGAAGCTGCTGCGGGCGCCGGTGGTACTGGTCGTGGACGCGTCCTCGCAGTCGCGGTCGGTGGCGGCGCTGGTGCACGGGTTCGCGTCCTGGGATCCCGGGGTGCGGATCGGCGGCGTGATCCTCAACAAGGTGGCGTCGGAGCGGCACGAGGTGCTGCTGCGGGAGGCGCTGGACGAGTCGGGGGTGCCGGTGCTCGGCGCGCTGCGCCGCGCCGCCCCCGTGTCGACGCCGTCTCGGCACCTCGGGCTCGTGCCGGTCGCCGAGCGGCGGGCCGACGCGGTGGCCGCTGTCGCGGCGATGGGGGAGCAGGTGCGGCGGGGGTGCGACCTGGCCTCGCTGCTGGCCCTGGCCCGGTCGGCGCCGGATGTCGGGTGCGAGCCGTGGGACCCGGCGGGGCTGTTCCCCCACCCCGCCCCTTTCCTGAACCCTCCGGGGGTGGGTGGGGGTGAAGGTGGTCTCCCGGAAGCTACGCCCCCGGACCCCCGAGGCGGGGGCTTCGCCCCCTGCACCCCCAGCGGGGCTGCGCCCCTGCACCCCCTGGAGGCTGCGCCCCCTGTACCCCGCTCGGGGCTCCGCCCCGGCCCCCGCTCCTCAAACGCCGGAGAGGCCGGAGGTGCCCTGAGGGGCGCGGGGAACTGCGCGACCAGCCCCGCACAACCCGCAGACGAACACCGGGCCCGAAAGGGGGCGCAGCCCGTCGTCGCTCTCGCCGGGGGGCCCGCCTTCACGTTCTCGTATGCCGAGCACGCGGAGCTGCTCTCCGCCGCCGGGGCGGACGTCGTGGTGTTCGACCCGCTCAGGGACGAGAGCCTGCCCGAAGGCACCGCCGGGTTGGTGATCGGCGGCGGGTTCCCCGAGGTGTACGCGGCGGAGCTCAGTGCCAATGAGCCGCTGCGGAAAGCCGTCGGCGAGCTGGCGTGGTCCGGCGCGGCCGTCGCCGCCGAGTGCGCCGGGCTGCTCTATCTGGCGCGGTCGCTCGACGGGCAGCCGATGTGCGGGGTCCTGGACGCCGACGCCCGGATGTCGGAGCGGCTCACGCTCGGGTACCGGGAGGCCGTCGCGGTCGGGGACAGCTGTCTGGCGCCCGCCGGCGCGAGGCTGCGCGGCCACGAGTTCCACCGGACCGTCCTCGACCCGGGGGCGGGGCCCGCGCCCGCGTGGGGTCTGGTGCACCCGGAGCGCCGGGTCGAAGGTTTCGTACAGCAGGGCGTGCACGCGAGCTATCTGCACACGCACTGGGCCGCCCGGCCCGCCATCGCCCGTCGGTTCGTTGAGAGGTGCACTCCATGAGCAAGCTTGTCGGAGTCGGAGTGGGGCCCGGTGACCCGGAGCTGGTGACCGTGAAGGGCGTACGGGCCCTTCGGGAGGCCGACGTCGTCGTGGTGCCCGTGATGGCCGCGTCCGACGGGCAGGACGGCGGCGAGCCCGGCCGCGCCGAGGCGACCGTCCTGCACTACGTGGACCGGGACAAGGTCGTCCGGGTCGTCTTCGCGCTCAACGAGCGCTCCGACCGGGGGCGGCGCGAGGCCGCCTGGGACGCGGCGGGCGGGGCGGTCGCCGAGCTGCTGCGCGCCCACGGCTCGGTGGCCTTCGCGACCATCGGCGACCCCAATGTGTACTCGACGTTCACCTATCTCGCCCAGACCATCACCGAGCTGGTGCCGGGGGCGGAGATCGTGACCGTGCCCGGGATCACCGCGATGCAGGACCTCGCCGCGCGTTCGGGCGCCGTGCTCACGGAGGGGACCGAGCCGCTCACCCTCGTCCCCGTCACCGCCGGGGCGACCGTGCTCAAGGACGCCCTTGAGGGGCCGGGCACGGTGGTGGCGTACAAGTTCGGACGCCAGGCCGGTGAGGTGGCGGCGGCGCTGCGGGCGACCGGGCGGATCGACGACGCGGTGTGGGGCTCGGCGCTCGGCCTGGACGAGGAGTTCATCCGCCCGGCCGCGGAGCTCGACGGCGGCACGCTGCCGTACCTCTCGACGCTCATCGCGCCCGCGCGGCGCGAGGGCGGGCGCGGCGGCAAGCTGTGACAGCGCCCAAGGCTCCGTACGCGGTGGGATCACCCCGCGATCCCCACCACCAGCCAGATGAAGGCCACCCCGCCGACCGTGAACAGCAGCGTGGAGAGCGCCGGGTGGTCGTGGTGGGCCTCGGGCAGGATCTCGGCGGCGGCCAGATACAGCAGCACCCCGCCGAAGAAGCCCAGATAGCTTCCGAGCAGCTCGGCCGGAAGGGTGAACAGCAGCGTCGAGGCGGCGCCCACCATCGGGGCGAGCGCGTCCGCGATCAGCATGGCGACGGCCTTGTGCTTCTCGTTCCCGTACAGGCTGGTGATCGTGTAGGTGTTGAAGCCGTCGGCGAAGTCGTGCGTGATCACGGCGACCGCCACGGCCGCGCCCATGCCGCCGCCCACCTGGAAGGCGGCGCCGATCGCGATGCCGTCCATCAGGCTGTGCCCGACCATCGCCGCGGCCGCCGTCAGACCCACCTGCGGCACCCTCTTCTCGCCTCCATGGGCCGCCCTGCGTACCGCGAGCAGGCGCTCCACCAGGTGGGCGAGGAGGAAGCCGCCGACGAACAGAAGCAGCGCGGCCGGTACGCCGAAGACATCGTCGCCCGCCGCCTCCATCGCCTCCGGCAGCAGGTCGAGTCCGACCACGCCGAGCATCAGCCCGCCCGCCAGCCCCAGCACGAGATGGCGCCGGTCGGTGACGCGCTGGGCCGTCCAGCCGCCGACCAGTGTCATCAGGAACGCACCGAGCGCCACGAGCACTGCCATGCGCCCTTGCTAACCGACTGACCCACCCCCGCGCATTTCGCTTTACCGACTGTGTGACGTACGAGAGGACCCCTCCCATGGCCGATGCCCCCACCGGCAGGCTGACCGTCGTCGGCGCCGGCCCCGGCGCCGCCGATCTGCTGACGTTCCGCGCCGCCCGGGCGATCGCCGAGGCCGACGTGGTCATCTGGGCCGCGAGCCTGGTGCAGGCCGAGGTCCTGGACCACGCGCGCGAAGGCGCCGAGATCCTGGACTCGGCGGCGATGTCCCTGGAGGAGGTCGTCGGGGTGTACGAGCGGGCCGCCCGGGAGGGGCTGAAGGTCGCCCGTATCCACTCCGGCGACCCGGCGCTGTGGGGCGGCACCCAGGAGCAGCTCGACCGGGTGGCGGGGCTCGGCCTGGAGGTCGAGGTCATCCCGGGCGTCTCGTCGTTCTCGGCGGTCGCGGCGATCGCCCAGCGCGAGCTGACCATCCCGGAGGTGGCGCAGTCCGTCATCCTCACCCGCCTGGGCGGCGGCAAGACGCCGATGCCGCCCGGCGAGGAGGTCCGCGAGTTCGCCCGGCACGGCACCACGATGGCGGTCTTCCTGTCCGCCGCCCGCTCGGGCCAGCTGGTGGAGGAGCTGCTGGAGGGCGGCTATCCGACCTCGACCCCGGTCGTCATCGCGTACCAGGCGACCTGGCCCGAGGAGCTGGTGCTGCGCTGCACGATCGACACGCTGGAGGAGACGGTGAAGGAGCACAAGCTCTGGAAGCACACGCTCTTCCTGGTCGGCCCGGCCCTCTCGGCCTCCGGCACCCGCTCGCACCTCTACCACCCGGGTCACTTCCACGGCTTCCGCCGGGCGGACCCGGCGGCCCGCCGCGCGCTGAAGGCCGAGAAGGCGGAGCGCACCCCGTCATGATCACCGTCATCGGTACGGGGACGGGGGCGCCGCCGGCACCGGACGCCCTGGCGGCGCTGGCCGAGGCCACGCTGGTCACCGGCGCCGCCCGCCATCTCGCGGCGGCCGAACTCCCGCCGGGGGCCGAGCAGGTGGTGCTCGGTCCGCTGGCGCCCGCCCTCGACGCCATCGCCGAGCACCACGAGCGCGGTGGCCGGGCCGTGGTGCTGGCCTCCGGGGATCCCGGGTTCTTCGGAATCGTGCGGGCACTGGCCGAGCGGTTCGGGCCGCAGGAGCTGGACGTACGGCCGGGGACCACGTCGGTGGCGGTCGCCTTCGCCCGGCTTGGGCTGCCCTGGGACGACGCGCTGGTGGTCAGCGCGCACGGCCGGGACCTGCGGACGGCCGCCAATGTGTGCCGGGCGCACCCCAAGACCGCCGTGCTGACCGGGCCCGGTGCCGGGCCCGCCGAGCTGGGCGCCGAGCTCGCCCGCCGGGCGCCCGAGCGGCTCCTGGTGGTGGCGTCGGCGCTCGGCGACCCGGAGCGGGAGCGGCTGGTGCGGGTGAGCCCGGCCGAGGCCGCGGCCCGCGAGTGGGACGCGGTCAGCGTGATCGTCTGTCTGGACGAGGAGAAGGCGCTCTCGCCGGTGCGCACGGTCGCGGGCGGCCGGGCCACGCCCGGCCGCTGGGCGCTGGACGAGAGCGCGTTCGCGCACCGCGACTCGATGATCACCAAGGCCGAGGTGCGGGCGCTGGCGCTGGCCCGGCTCGGCCCGCGCCTGGGCGATCTGGTCTGGGACATAGGGGCCGGGTCGGGCTCGGTGGCCGTGGAGTGCGCCCGGTTCGGGGCGGCGGCGGTCGCGGTCGAGAAGACCGCCGAGGGCTGCGAGCACGTCCGGGCCAACGCGGCGGCGCACGGTGTGGACGTACGGGTGGTGCACGGCGCGGCGCCCACGGTCCTGTCGGATCTCGCGGATCCGGACGCGGTGTTCATCGGCGGGGGCGGCCGTGAGCTGCCCGCGATCGTGACCGCCTGCGCCCGGCGGGCCCGGCGCTCGGTCGTGGTGGCGCTGGCGGCCCTGGACCGCGTTCCCGCGGTACGGGCGGCGCTGGCCGGGGCCGGTCTGGAGACCGACGGCGTCCTGCTGCAGTCGTCGCGGCTCGCGCCGCTGCCCGGGGACGTGACCCGGCTCGCCGCCACCAACCCCGTCTTCCTGCTGTGGGGCGACCGCCCCTCGGCTGTATCGGTTGTCGAAGGAGCTGTTCAGTGATCGGCCTGATCTCCGCCACGGCGGCGGGCGCCACAGCCCGCGACCGGCTGGCCGCGGCCTGGCCCGGCCGGGTCCGGGTGTACGAAGGACCCGTGCGGGAGGCCGTGGAGCGGGCCTTCGCGGAGTGCGACGCGCTGGTGTGCTTCCTCGCCACGGGCGCCACGGTCCGGCTGCTCGCCCCGCTCCTCGCGGACAAGGCGTCCGACCCGGGTGTGGTCTGCGTGGACGAGGCCGGGCGCTTCGCCGTCTCGCTGCTCGGGGGCCACGGGGGCGGCGCCAACGCGCTGGCCGCCGAGGTGGCCGAAGTCCTCGGCTGCACGCCGGTGGTGACCACGGCGACGGACGCGGTGGGCGTGCCGGGCCTGGACACGCTTGGCCTGCCGGTGGAGGGCGCGGTGGCGGCGGTGTCCCGGGCGGTCCTGGACGGCTCGCCGGTGGCGCTGCGGGCGGACGGCGTGTGGCCGCTGCCGGCGTTCCCGTCGAACGTGACCGCCGCCGCGGAGGGCCCCGCCGCCCTCCACCTCACCGACCGCCTCCTTGAACTCGGGCCCGACGAAGCCGTGCTGCGGCCGAAGTCCCTCGTCGTGGGTGTCGGCGCGTCCAAGGGCGCGCCCGTCGACGAGGTGCTCGGGCTCGTCGAGGACGCCGTACGGGACGCGGGGCTCAGCCTCCTCAGCGTGGCCGAACTCGCCA
Source organism: Streptomyces sp. NPDC059994 (assembly GCF_042737755.1). Lineage (NCBI taxonomy): Bacteria > Bacillati > Actinomycetota > Actinomycetes > Kitasatosporales > Streptomycetaceae > Streptomyces > Streptomyces sp. NPDC059994. The sequence goes on along the minus strand of NZ_JBHWUR010000018.1, from coordinate 29,022 downwards.
CCGTGGACGCGAAGTCCGAGGAGCCGGGGATCGTCGAGGCGGCCTCCCGGCTCGGGGTGCCGCTCACCGCGTACAGCGCGGAGGAGCTCTCCCGTATCGAGGTGCCGAACCCTTCCGACGCGCCCCTGGACGCCGTCGGGACGCCTTCCGTCGCGGAGGCCGCCGCGCTCGCGGGCGGCGGTGAACTCCTCGTGCCGAAGCGGAAGTCGAGCCCCGAGGGCCGGGCCGCGATGGCCACCTGCGCGGTCGTGCGGCGCGCCCCGCGCGGGCGGCTCGCGGTCGTCGGGCTCGGGCCCGGGGCCCGGGACCTGCTCACCCCGCGCGCCAAGGACGAGCTGCGCCGGGCCTCGGTGCTCGTCGGGCTCGACCAGTACGTGGACCAGATCCGCGATCTGCTGCGGCCCGGCACCACGGTCCTGGAGTCGGGGCTCGGCGCCGAGGAGGAGCGGGCCCGTACCGCCGTCGCCCGGGCGCGCGAGGGGCACGCGGTCGCGCTGATCGGATCGGGCGACGCGGGGGTGTACGCGATGGCGTCGCCCGCGCTCGCCGAGGCCGCCGACGACATCGAGGTGGTCGGCGTCCCGGGCGTGACGGCCGCGCTGGCCGCCGCCGCGATCCTGGGCGCGCCGCTGGGGCACGACCACGTCTCCATCTCGCTCTCGGACCTGCACACGCCGTGGGAGGTGATCGAGCGCCGGGTGCGCGCGGCCGCCGAGGCGGACATCGTGGTCACCTTCTACAACCCGCGCAGCCGGGGCCGCGACTGGCAGCTGCCCAAGGCGCTCGGCATCCTCGCCGAGCACCGCGCCCCGCACACCCCGGTCGGCGTGGTGCGCAACGCCTCCCGCCCCGACGAGAGCAGCCGGCTGACCACGCTCGGCGCGCTGGACCCGGCGACCGTGGACATGATGACGGTCGTGACGGTGGGCAACACCGCCACCCGTGAGATCGCCGGCCGTATGGTGACCCCGCGCGGCTACCGGTGGCAGGCCGCGACCGCCGAGGGGGCCGAGTGAGCAGGCCCTGGGAGCGTACGGTCCACCCGATCGAGGTGGAGTCGTACCGGCGGATGCGCGCCCGCCTCGACACCTCGCACTTCGCGCCGCTCACCAGGGCCGTGGTGGAGCGGGTCGTCCACTCCGCCGCCGACCTCGGCTACGCCACGGACCTCGTCTGCGACGAGGACTCGCTGGTGAAGGCCCACGCGGCGCTGCACGCCGGGGCGCCGGTCGTCACCGATGTCGAGATGGTCGCGGCCGGGATCACCCGGCGCGAGACCGTCTGCCGTCTGCGGGACGCCGAGTCCGGCCCCGGACTGACGCGTTCGGCACACGCCATCCGGCTCGCGTACGAGGAGGTGGGACCCGGCGCGCTCTGGGTGATCGGCAACGCGCCCACCGCGCTCGAAGAACTCCTCACCCTCGACACCGCTCCCGCGCTGGTGATCGGCCTTCCGGTCGGCTTCGTCGGAGCCGTCGAGTCCAAGCAGGCGCTGCGCGAGAGCGGCCTGCCCGCCGTCAGCAACGTTTCCGAGAAGGGCGGCTCGGCGGTGGCCTCCGCCGCGCTCAACGCCCTTCTGTACCACCCCCTCTCCAAGGAGAACCAGTGACCACCCCCCAGACCAAGCCCGCACTGCTCGTCGCCGGGCACGGCACCCGGGACGACGCCGGGGCCGAGGCGTTCCGCTCGTTCGTCGAGGAGCTCGGCCGCCGCAACCCCGCGCTGCCCGTCGCGGGCGGCTTCATCGAGCTGTCGCCGCCGCCGCTGGGCGAGGCCGTGGCCTCGCTGGTGGAGCAGGGCGTCAAGCGGTTCGCCGCCGTGCCCCTGATGCTGGTGTCGGCCGGGCACGCCAAGGGCGACATCCCGGCCGCGCTCACCCGCGAGAAGGAGCGCCACCCCGGCATCTCCTACACGTACGGCCGCCCGCTCGGCCCGCACCCGTCGCTGCTCGCCGTCCTGGAGCGCCGGGTCGACGAGGTCATCGGCGACCTCGACCGCTCGGAGGTGACGGTCCTCCTGGTCGGCCGCGGCTCGACCGACCCGGACGCCAACTCCGAGGTGTACAAGGCGGCCCGGCTGTTCTGGGAGGGGCGCGGTTACGCGGGCGTGGAGACGGCGTTCGTGTCGCTGGCGGCGCCGGACGTGCCGGCGGGCCTGGACCGCTGCGAGAAGCTGGGGGCCCGGCGGATCGTGGTCCTTCCGTACTTCCTGTTCACCGGCATCCTGCCGGACCGGGTGCGGCAGCAGACCGAGGAGTGGGCGGCGGCGCACCCCGGCCCCGACATCCGTTCCGCCGACGTCATCGGGGCGGCCGAGGAGCTGCACGCGCTGGTCATGGAGCGGTACGAGGAGGCGGTGAAGGGGGATCTGCGGATGAACTGCGACTCCTGCGTCTACCGCATCGCGCTGCCCGGTTTCGAGGACAAGGTGGGACTGCCCCAGCAGCCCCACTTCCACCCGGACGACGACGGCCACCATCATCACCACCATGGCAGCCATGCGCACGCACATCACTGAGCACGATCTGCGCCACCACGGGGACGCCGAGGTCCGTGACGGCGGCGACGGTCTGACCGACCTGGCGGTCAACGTACGGGCGGGTACTCCCCCGGACTGGCTGCGGGAGCGGATCGCCGCGTCCCTGACCGGGCTCGCCGCCTACCCCGACGGGCGGGCGGCGCGGGCCGCGGTCGCGGGGCGGCACGGGCTGCCCGTGGAGCGGGTGCTGCTCACGGCGGGGGCGGCGGAGGCGTTCGTACTGCTGGCGCGGGCGCTCTCGTTCCGCCACCCCGTGGTGGTGCACCCGCAGTTCACCGAGCCGGAAGCCGCCCTGCGGGACGCGGGGCACGAGGTCCACCGGGTCCTGCTGCGCCCGGAGGACGGGTTCCGGCTCGACCCGGCGGCGGTTCCGTCGGAGGCGGACCTCGTGGTGGTCGGCAACCCCACGAACCCCACGTCGGTGCTGCACCCCCGTGGGGTGCTGGCCGCGCTGGCCCGGCCCGGGCGGACGCTGGTCGTGGACGAGGCGTTCATGGACGCGGTGCCCGGCGAGCGGGAGGGGCTGGCGGGGCGGACGGATGTGCCGGGCCTGGTGGTCCTGCGCAGCCTCACCAAAACGTGGGGTCTCGCGGGGCTGCGGATCGGCTATGTGCTGGCCGAGCCCCCGGTCGTGGCCGCGCTGTCGCGGGCCCAGCCGCTGTGGCCCGTCTCCACGCCCGCGCTGGTGGCGGCGGAGGCGTGCGTGTCGCCCCGGGCGCTGGCGGAGGCGGAGGAGGCGGCGCACCGCCTCGCCGCGGACCGGGCGCATCTGGTGGCGGGGCTGGGGGAGTTCGAGGAGGTACGGGTGGTGGAGGCGGCGGAGGGGCCGTTCGTACTGGTCCGCATGGCGGGGGCGGCGGCGGTGCGGGCGCACCTTCGTGGGCTGGGGTTTCTTGCCCGGCGCGGCGACACGTTCCCGGGCCTTGGGCCGGAGTGGCTGCGTCTTGCGGTGCGGGACCGTTCGACGACGAATCGATTCCTCCAGGCCCTGGACCAGGCGCTGACGCTGACGTCGGGGTGACCGGGGGTTGGTTCCCCACCCCGCCCGTTCCCTTGGCCCTCCGGGGGTGGGCGGGGGGTTGAGGTGGTCCCCCGGACCGTCACCCTCCGCGTCAACTCCCCGCCCTCACCCCACGATCCGCCCGTTCAGCACGATCCGGCTCGGTGACGCCAGTGCGCGTACGTCCGCCCGGGGGTCCTGCTCGTACACCACGAGGTCCGCCGGGGCGCCCTCCTCCAGGACCGGGCGGCCCAGCCAGGTGCGGGCGCCCCAGGCCGTGGCGGAGAGGGCCTCCACCGGCGGGATGCCCGCCTTGACCAGTTCCGCCACCTCCGCCGCGACCAGGCCGTGGGCCATCGAGCCGCCCGCGTCGGTGCCGACGAAGACCGGGATTCCGGCGTCGTACGCCGCGCGGACCGTGTCGTAGCGGCGGGCGTGCAGTCGGCGCATATGGGCCGACCAGACCGGGAACTTGGCCTCCCCGCCGTCCGCGAGGTGCGGGAACGTGGCGATGTTGACCAGGGTCGGGACGATGGCGACGCCGCGCTCCGCGAACAGCGGGATCGTGTCCTCGGTCAGGCCCGTGGCGTGCTCGACGCAGTCGATGCCCGCCTCGACCAGGTCGCGCAGCGAGTCCTCCGCGAAGCAGTGGGCCGTGACCCGCGCGCCCAGCCGGTGCGCCTCGGCGATCGCCGCCTCGACCTCGCCGCGCGGCCAGCACGGCGACAGGTCGCCCACCTCGCGGTCGATCCAGTCCCCGACCAGCTTGACCCAGCCGTCGCCGCGCCGCGCCTCGCGGGCCACGTACGCGACGAGGTCGCCGGGCTCGATCTCATGGGCGTAGTTGCGGATGTAGCGGCGGGTGCGCGCGATGTGGCGGCCCGCGCGGATGATCTTCGGTAGGTCGTCGCGGTCGTCGATCCAGCGGGTGTCGGAGGGCGAGCCCGCGTCCCGTACCAGCAGGGTGCCCGCCTCCCGGTCCTGGAGGGCCTGCTTCTCGCTGGTCTCGTCGTCGACCGGGCCGTGCCGGTCGAGCCCGACGTGGCAGTGCGCGTCGACCAGGCCTGGCAGCGCCCAGCCGGTGACCGTGACGGCGTCAAAAACGGCACCCGGCGGGCGCTCGTAGGTGATCCGGCCGTCCACCGCCCACAGTTCGTCCCGCACCTCCTCGGGACCGACGAGCACCCGCCCCTTCACATGCAGCACCACGTGATCGCTCATGGTCAGCACTGTACGAGGCGCTGGGTACCCTCGAACCGGGTACACCCACCGAAGTACCGGCACACCCGCTGAGGTACCGAGCACCGAAGTACCGAGCACACCCGCTGATGTGAAGAAGGCACCGCTGTGACGCACCCGTTCCTCGACCTGGCTCCGCTGACCGCCGACCGCTTCGCGGCCATCGAGCGGCGGGTGGCCGCGCTGCTCGCCACCGGGCAGGACGTGGTGATCATGCAGGGCGAGGCGCTGCTGCCGTTGGAAGGCTGCATCCGGGGCGCCGCGCACCCCGGCTCCACCGCCCTGAACGTGGTGACCGGCCCGTACGGCCAGACCTTCGGCAACTGGCTGCGGGACTGCGGCGCCGAGGTCGTGGACCTGGAGGTGCCGTTCCACACGGCCGTGTCCGCCGAGCAGATCGACCGGGCGCTCACCGAGCACCCGGAGATCGACTTCGTCTCCCTGGTGCACGCGGAGGCGGCGACCGGGAACACCAACCCGGTGGCGGAGATCGGCGAGGTGGTCCGCCGGCACGGCGCGCTGTTCATGCTGGACGCGGTCGCCTCGGTGGCCGCCGAGCCGCTGCTGCCGGACGCGTGGGGCGTGGACCTGTGCGTGATCGGCGCACAGAAGGCGATGGGCGGCCCGGCGGGCGTCTCGGCGGTGTCGGTGAGCGAGCGCGCCTGGGCCCGGATCGCCGCCAACCCGCGCGCCCCGCGCCGCTCCTACCTGTCGCTCCTCGACTGGAAGGAGCGCTGGATCGACGGCGGCCGCAAGGCGCTGCTGCACGCCCCGGCGCAGCTGGAGATGCTGGCCCTGGAGGCGTGTGTGGAGCGGATCGAGACGGAGGGTCTTGACACGGTGGCGGCCCGGCACGCGTCGGCCGCGGCCGCGACCCGGGCGGGTGCCTCGGCGCTCGGCGGCGGTCTGGAGCCGTATGTGTACGAGGCGCGGGACGCGGCCCCGGTGGCCACGACGCTGCGCACCCCCGAGGGCGTCGACGCCTCCGAGCTGGTCGCCAAGGCGCTGGCGGCCGATCCCGCGCTGCCGCTGGTCGCGGGCGGCGGGGCGCTGGCGAAGGAGATGATCCGGGTCAATCACTACGGGGCCGATGCCACTCGGGGTGCGGTCCAGGGCTCGCTCGCGGCACTGGGGGCGGCGCTGGGCGAGACGGGCCGGCGGGTCGATACGGAAGCTGCCCGCAAGGCCGTGTCACAAACCTGGTAACACCTTTAGCGCATATTGATAGCCGATTAATTCCAGTAAACGGGAAGCTGCTTTATCCAGAGCAGCTTCCCGTTTTCTTCTGCCCCGGCTTGTTGATCTCAAACGCAAGATCTCAACAAGGTTTTCGTGGCCCTCGGGCGGGTGTGATCGACCCCACAAAGGTGCCTTTTTGTCCCGGAATTACCGGACAAAACGCCTTGCGCGTGTGCCCGCGTGATAACACAGACCCGCGCCGCGCACACCCCCTCCCGGGAATGCGATTTCGATTTCCGCTGGGTAAATTCCCTCCGCATGACCGCCGCACAGACCGTTGTCCATATCGACACCCCACGCGTCGAGGACGGCGCCGCGATCTGGCGTATCGCCCGCGATTCGCAAGTCCTGGACCTCAACTCCTCGTACAGCTATCTGCTCTGGTGCCGCGACTTCGCCGCGACCTCCGTGGTGGCGCGCGACGCCACCGGTGAGCCGATCGCCTTCGTCACCGGATACGTCAGGCCCGCCCGGCCCGAGACGCTCGTCGTCTGGCAGGTCGCCGTCGACCGCGAGCACCGGGGGCGGGGCCTCGCCGGCACCCTGCTCGAAGCGCTGACCGGGAAGGTCGCCGACTCGCACGGGGTCAGCTGCGTCGAGACCACCGTGACCCCCGACAACACCGCCTCCGACCGGCTGTTCACCGCCTTCGCCGAGCGGCGCGGCACCGCGCCCCACCGCGAAGTCCTCTTCGACAGCGGCCTGTTCCCCGACGAGGGGCACCAGGCGGAAGTCCTCTACCGGATCGACCTGGGAGTACGACTGTGACCATCACCCCGCCCGCACTGAGCGTCTTCGAGACCGTCGAGTCGGAGGTGCGCAGCTACTGCCGCGGCTGGCCGGCCGTCTTCGACCGCGCCCAGGGCGCCCGGCTCACCGACGAGGACGGCCATGAGTACCTCGACTTCTTCGCCGGGGCCGGCTCGCTCAACTACGGCCACAACAACCCGGTGTTGAAACGCGCCCTGCTCGACTATCTGGAACGCGACGGCATCACCCACGGCCTGGACATGGCGACCACCGCGAAACGCACGTTCCTGGAGACCTTCCAGAACGTGGTCCTGCGCCCGCGCGACCTGCCCTACAAGGTGATGTTCCCCGGCCCGACCGGCACCAACGCGGTCGAGGCGGCGCTGAAGCTGGCGCGGAAGGTGAAGGGCCGCGAGTCGATCGTCTCCTTCACCAACGCCTTCCACGGCATGTCGCTCGGCTCGCTCGCCGTCACCGGCAACGCGTTCAAGCGGGCCGGGGCCGGAATCCCGCTGGTGCACGGCACGCCGATGCCGTTCGACAACTACCTGGACGGGCAGACCCCCGACTTCCTGTGGTTCGAGCGGCTCCTTGAGGACCAGGGCTCCGGGCTCAACAAGCCCGCCGCCGTCATCGTGGAGACCGTGCAGGGCGAGGGCGGCATCAACGTGGCCCGTCCGGAGTGGCTGCGCGCGCTCGCGGAGCTGTGCCGGCGCCAGGACATGCTCCTGATCGTCGACGACATCCAGATGGGGTGCGGGCGCACCGGCGCGTTCTTCTCGTTCGAGGAGGCGGGCATCACCCCGGACATCGTCACCCTGTCCAAGTCGATCAGCGGCTACGGACTGCCCATGTCGCTCTGCCTGTTCCGGCCGGAGCTGGACGTGTGGGAGCCGGGCGAGCACAACGGCACCTTCCGCGGCAACAACCCGGCCTTCGTCACCGCGACCGCGGCCCTGGAGGCCTACTGGGCCGACGGCGGCGCCCTGGAGAAGCAGACCCGGGCCCGCGGCGAGCAGGTCGAGCAGGCGCTGATCTCCATCACCGAGGAGAACCTGGTCGACATCAAGGAGTACCGGGGCCACGGCCTGGTCTGGGGCATCGAGTTCCACGACAAGGACCGGGCCGGCGCGGTGGCGCGGCGCGCCTTCGAGCTCGGGCTGCTGGTCGAGACGTCGGGCCCGCAGAGCGAGGTCACCAAGCTGCTCCCGCCGCTGACGATCACGGGGGACGAGCTCGACGAGGGGCTGCGCACCCTCGCCCGCGCGGTCCGCGAGACGGCCGTCTGACCCGTACGTACGAGGAAAGAGAGCAACCCGCTGTGATCGTCCGCTCGTTGAAGGACATCGAGAACACCGAACGCCATGTCCGCGCCGCCTCCGGCACCTGGGAGAGCAAGCGGATCGTGCTCGCCAAGGAGAAGGTCGGCTTCTCCCTGCACGAGACGGTTCTGTACGCGGGCACCGAGACGTCGATGTGGTACGCCAACCACATCGAGGCGGTGCTGTGCGTGGAGGGCGAGGCCGAGCTCACCGACCACGAGAGTGGCGAGACCCACTGGATCGCGCCCGGCACGATGTACCTGCTGAACGGCCATGAGCGCCACACCCTGCGCCCCAAGACCGACTTCCGCTGTGTCTGCGTCTTCAACCCGCCCGTCACCGGACGGGAGGACCACGACGAGAACGGCGTCTACCCCCTGCTGACCGAACCCGAGGAGGGCTGATCAACATGCAGGACCTGTACCCCACCCGTGGCGCCACCGAAGTGGTGACCCCCCGTCAGGACCCCGTCGTCTGGGGGCCTTCCGCCGGGCTCGAATCGTACGAGAAGGACGGCTTCCTCACCGTCGACCAGCTGCTGGCCGACGACGAAGTGGCCTTCTACCGGCGCGAGCTGGAGCGGATGATCGCCGATCCGGCGGTCCGCGCCGACGAGCGGTCGATCATCGAGCCGCAGTCCCAGTCGGTGCGCTCGGTCTTCGAGGTGCACCGGATGAGCGAGATCTTCGCGGGTCTGGTGCGCGACGAGCGCGTGGTCGGCACCGCCCGGCGGATCCTGGGCTCGGACGTGTACGTCCACCAGTCGCGCATCAACGTGAAGCCGGGGTTCGGGGCGTCGGGCTTCTACTGGCACTCGGACTTCGAGACCTGGCACGCCGAGGACGGCCTGCCGAACATGCGGACCGTGTCCGTGTCGATCGCGCTCACCGAGAACCACGACACCAACGGCGGCCTGATGATCATGCCGGGTTCGCACCGGGACTTCCTGGGGTGCGCCGGGGCCACGCCGAAGGACAACTACAAGAAGTCGCTCCAGATGCAGGACGCGGGCACGCCGTCCGACGAGGCGCTGACGAAGATGGCGGACCGGCACGGGATCCGGCTGTTCACCGGGCGCGCGGGCTCGGCGACCTGGTTCGACTGCAACTGCATGCACGGCTCCGGGGACAACATCACCCCGTATCCGCGCAGCAATGTCTTCATCGTCTTCAACAGCGTGGAGAACGCGGCGGTCGAGCCGTTCGCGGCCCCGATCCGCCGCCCGGAGTTCATCGGCGCCAGAGACTTCACGCCGGTGGGGTGACCCGGCCAGGCCGGGGGTCCGGGGGTCGCCCCCGGGAGTCACAGCCCGCCGGTGCGTTGATCGTTGGTACGGTCGGCGCATGGCTGATGAATCTTCACGGACTCCCGTCACCGCGGCCGATGTCGAACACGTCGTACGGCTCTCCGTCACCGCGCTGCGGGCGGGGCTGGCCGCGGACTGGAGCGTGAAGGCCGGCTCCCTGGAGTGGGACTGCTGGGAGACCGTCGAGCACCTCTCGGACGACCTCTTCGCGTACGCCGTGCAGCTCGGCCCGCAGCAGCCGCCGCTCGACGGCGAGGTGCCGTACCTGTGGGAGGCGAAACGTCCCGGCGGGCCGCGCAACGCGGTGCACGCGGACCGCGCGGCCGGGCCCGCCGGGCTCCTCCAGACCCTGGAGGCCAGCGGCGCCCTGCTGACCGCGATGGTCCGCACGGCGTCCCCGGACGTCCGCGCCCACCACAGCTTCGGCATCTCGGACCCGGAGGGCTTCGCGGCGATGGGTGTCGTGGAGACGCTGCTGCACACCCACGACGTGGCGGAGGGCCTCGGGGTCACCTGGGCGCCGCCGGGCGGGCTGTGCGACCGGGTGCTCGCGCGGCTGTTCCGCGAGGTTCCGGCGGATCCGGACCGGTGGCGCGTGCTGCTGTGGGCCACCGGCCGGGCGGAGCTGCCGGACCTGCCGCGCCAGGAGTCCTGGCGCTGGTACGGCGAACCGCTCAGTGGCGCAGCCAGATCCTGAGCCCGCCGACCGGGGTGAACCCGGCGCGGACGGCAGCCGCGAGGTCGTCGCCGCTCTCGTAGCCGACCACGTCGAGGCCGGGCCGGTGCCGGGCGAGCGTGCCCAGGCAGCCGGCCCAGGCCGCGTCGAGGTCGCCGTCGGCCGCGAACAGGTTGGAGACGCCCACCACCGAGGCACCCTCACTGGCGACGGCGCCCGCGACGATCCGGCCCGTCGCGTCCCGCGCCGCGAGGAAGGAGTGGGAGCCGTCGGCGAGGAGCGCGGCCGGGAACAGACCGCTGCTGTCCCCGGCCGACCACGCCTGCTCCCACTGCGCCAGCTCGGCGTCCGTACGCACCGGTTCCCACCCTCCCGCGCCCGTCCCCTGCGCGGGGCGGTGGATCCACTGGGCGTCGAAGAGGACCTCGAAGCCGTCGGCCGTCAGGTCGAGGGCGGAGAAGCTGTCCTTGACCGAGGCGCCCGGTGAGTCGTCGATCCGCTCCACGATCCCGCGCGGCCCGGCGCCCGGGTCGAGGGTCACCGCGTCGGGGTAGAGCGGCGGGGTGCGCTGTGCGCTGGTCCAGGCGCGGGGGTCCCACGCGCCCGTGATGCCATGTGCGCGGCAGAGCGCCGCACACCACTCGGCGTTGTTGCGGGCGGCGGCGCGCACCCGTACGTCCTGCTCGATGTCCCTGGTCACGGCCCGATCCTCCCCTGCGGGACCGGGCCGCGACCAGGGGTTTTCGCCCGGGTCAGACGACGACGGCGGCGTCCAGCGCCGGGTAGTCGAGGTAGCCCTTGTCGTCGCCGCCGAAGAAGGTGGCCGGGTCGGGGGCGTTGAACGGGCCGCCCGTCTCAAGGCGCTGCGGCAGGTCCGGGTTGGCGAGGAAGAGCGCCCCGTACGAGAGCAGGTCGGCGGTGCCGTCCTCGATGAGCGCGAGCGCGTCCGGGCCGGTGGGGCCGTCGGTGGCCGCGTTGAGCACGACCGTGCCGTCGAACAGCTCGCGCAGCGTCCGGGTGAGCTCGCGGAGCCCGGGACCGCCCTCCAGGATGTGCAGATAGGCGAGCCCGACGGTCTCCAGCTCGCGCACCAGCGCGGTGTACGTGGCCTCCGGCGCGGGCTCGCTCATGTCGTTGTAGCTGTTTCCGGGCGAGATGCGCAGGGCGGTGCGGCCCGCGCCGATCTCGGCGGCGACGGCCTTGACGGCCTCGACGGCGAACCGGGTGCGGGCCTCGTCGGAGCCGCCCCAGCGGTCGGTGCGCAGGTTGGTGGTGGGCGACAGGAACTGGTGGATGAGATAGCCGTTGGCGCCGTGCAGCTCGACCCCGTCGAAGCCGGCCGCGATGGCGTTGCGCGCCGCCGACGCGTACTGGCCGATGGTCTCGACGACCTCGGCGTCCGTCAGCTCGCGCGGGGTGACGAAGTCCTGCGGGCCGTTGTGCGTGTAGACCTTCCCGGCGGCGGCGACCGGGGACGGGGCGACGTTGACCAGGTCGCCGGGCAGCAGGTCCGGGTGGCCGATGCGGCCGGCGTGCATCAGCTGCGCGAAGATGCGGCCGCCCTGGGCGTGCACGGCGTCGGTGACCTCGCGCCAGGCGGCGACCTGCTCCTCGCTGTGCAGGCCGGGGGTGTCGGGGTAGCCCTGGCCGACGGCGGCCGGCTGGATGCCCTCGCTGATGATCAGCCCGGCACCGGCTCGCTGGGCGTAGTACGCGGCCGTGGACGCGGTGGGCGAGTTTCCCGGGCCGTAGGCACGGCTGCGGGTCATCGGCGCCATGGCGATGCGGTTGGGGAGGCGGAGGCCGGACAGGTCGATCGGGTCGAAGGCGGTGCTCATGACAGCTCCAGGGAGAGTTATGTGGTCGGCCAAGTAATCCGACGCGGCCAACTGTAACCCATTGATTGGCCGACCAAGGTAAAGTTGTGGCATGACCACGGACGCGCGCAGCCAAGACCCCCTCTGTACGGAGTTGTCCCGCACCCCGGGTGCGGCGCGCGGGGGCCCGATCAGCCACGCCGTCTCCCGGGTGGCCCGGCTGCACCGCGTCGCCGCGGGCCGGCTGCTGCGCGCGACCGGGCTCTACGCGGGCCAGGAGATCTTGATGATGCATCTGTGGGACGCGGGCGCGGTGCGCCAGTCCGAGCTGATCAAGGCGCTGGAGCTGGACCCGTCGACGGTGACGAAGATGCTCCAGCGCCTGGAGCAGGCGGGCCAGGTCCGCCGCCGCCCCGACCCCGCCGACCGCCGCGCCTCCCTGGTCGAGGCGACGGAGGCCAGCTGCGCCCTGCACGACGCGGTGGAGGCGGCGTGGAACGGCCTGGAGGAGAAGACCCTGGCGGGCCTGACCACAGCGGAACGCGCCGAACTGGCCCGCCTGTTGAACAAGGTGGAGACGAACTTGTGCCCGATGGCGGCGGCGGAGGACTGCCCGTCCGGAGAGGGCGTTCCCCCAGCGGGTGCGTGATTCACCTGCGGGTCGTGGTGGGCCGGTCGCGCAGTTCCCCGCGCCCCTAAGAATGCCGCTGCGCGGCAATCCCCCGGGCGGCCCGGAGGGGCGCGTTTAAGGGGCGCGGGGCTGTGACATGTGCGGCTCCGCCGCGTGGGCGCGAGCAACCCACCACGACCCGCAGCAAACAGACGGCCCGATCAGGGGCGCGGGGAACTGCGCGCTCAGCCCAGCACGGTCCGCAGCCGAGTCACAGGGCCGCGCCCAGCACCTCCAACGCCCGGTCCACGTCGGCAGACGAGTTGTACAGGTGGACGGCGAACCGCAGATTCCCACCCCGCGCGGACGCGTAGACGCCACCCCGCGACAACTCCGGCTGCACGCCGCCGAGCCCCGGCACGGCAACGATCGCCGAGGACTCGGCGACGGCCCGGTGCCCCAGGGCGGCAAGCCCCGCCCGGAGCCGCCCCGCCAGCGCCAAGTCGTGCGCGTACACCGCCTCGATCCCCACGGCCTCAAGAACCGCGAGCGACTCGGCGGCCGCGTGGTACGACAGGAACGAGCCCGGCTCGTCGTAGCGCCGCGCGGACCCCGCGAGCTCCCGGACCGGCCCGTAGTTGTCGGCCAGGTCCTCCGCCGCGAACCACCCCGAGTGCAGCGGCGCCAGCCGCTCCTGCGCCTCCTCCGTCACGGTGAGGAACGACGTACCGCGCGGGCAGGCCAGAAACTTGAAACCGGCCGTGACCGTGTAGTCGTACGCGCCCGCGTCCAGCGGCAGCCAGCCCGCCGACTGGCTGGCGTCGAGGAGCGTACGGGCCCCGTGCGCGGCCGCCGCGGCCCGTACGGCGTCGAGGTCCGCGACCCGCCCGTCGACGGACTGGACGGACGAGAAGGCGACCAGGGCGGTGCCCGGCCGTACCGCCTCGGCCAGCGACTCCAGCGGCACGTACCGCATCTTGAGGTCGCCACGCACCGCGAAGGGCTGCACCACCGAGCTGAACTCGCCCTCGGGGGCGAGGACTTCGGCCCCGGCGGGCAGTGAGTGGGCGACGAGGGCGACGTGCACCGAGACCGAGGAGCCGAGGGCGACCCGGTCGGCGCCGACCCCGGTGAGCCGGGCGAACGAGCCGCGGACGGCGGCGAGCGCGTCGAAGCTGCCCGCGCCCTCGCGGGTGCCCGCCAGGTTCTCCCCGGCGAGCCGCGCGATGGCGTCCACGGCACGCCGGGGCAGCAGGCCGCAGCCGGAGGTGTTCAGATACGTCGTCTCGGGCGCGAACGCGTCGCCCGACAGGGGCTCCAGGATCTCCATGATCCCACCCTGAGGTCCCCCCGCCCCGGGGTCAATCGACAAAGGCCAAGGGGAACCGTCAACGTCTGCTTACGGGTTGGGCCGAAAGTGTGCAGCCCAACAACCCCACGACCATACGCACACCACTCACATCACACGCGTCACGCGCGCGGGACCTCGCACCCGTCCGGGCCGCACGCCTCGCCCTCGGCCGAGGCGGGGGCGCCGAGCGTGGCGAGGACGGGCGTGCGCTCCTGCCAGGCCTGCTCAAGCGCCTGAGTGAAGACCTCGGCGGGCTGGCCGCCGGAGATCCCGTACTTGCGGTCGACCACGAAGAACGGCACCGCGCCGGCGCCGAGCGCGGCGGCCTCGGCCTCGTCCGCGCGCACCTCGTCGGCGTACGCGCTCTCGTCGGCGAGCACGGCCTTCGCCTCGTCGGCGTCCAGGCCCGCCTCGACGGCCAGCTCCAGCAGGACGGCGGTGTCGAAGACCGAGCGCTCCTCGGCGAAGTTGGCCCGGTAGGCGAGGTCGAGCAGCGCCTCCTGGCGGCCCCGGGCCTTGGCGAGGTGGAGCAGCCGGTGGATGTCGAAGGTGTTGCCGTGGTCCCGGCCCTCGGTGAGGTATCCCAGCCCCTCGGCGTGCGCGTTGGAGGCGACGTGCTCCTCCATGCCCCGGGCCTCGTCCAGGGTGCGGCCGTACTTCTCCGCCAGCATCGGGATCACCGGGCCGACCGCGTCCTTGGCGCGGTTCGGGTCGAGCTCGAAGGAGCGGTGCACGACCTCGATGTCGTCGCGGTGGGCGAACTCCGCCAGGCCCTTCTCGAAACGGGCCTTGCCGATGTAGCACCACGGGCAGGCGATGTCGCTCCAGATCTCGACGCGCATGTCACTTCTCTCCGAGTCTCTCCGAGTATTTTGTGTCACTTTCAAGTATTACAACGTACTGGACGTCCGACGCATTCCCCCGGTCGCCCACCTCCGATCAGCCCACCCTTACCGGGCCCACCGTCTCCAGCCTGCTGAAGGTGGCCCGGTACGAGCTCGGGGTCAGACCCGTGCGCCGGACCAGATGGGCGCGGAGCGAGTCGGCGCTGCCCAGGCCGCTGGCCTCGGCGATCTGGTCCATGGCGAGCGTGGTGGTCTCCAGGAGCTCCTTGGCCCGCTCGATGCGCTGGTGCAGCAGCCACTGCAGCGGGCTGACCCCGCTCTCGGCGTGGAAGCGGCGGGTCAGGGTGCGCACGCTCACCCCCGCGTGCCGGGCCAGGTCGGTGAGGGTGAGCGGCTTGTCCAGGTTGCGCATCGCCCAGCCCCGGGTGTCGGCGCAGGCCACGCCCCGCTCGGCGGGCAGCGGGGTCTGGGTGAACTGGGTCTGCCCGCCGGGCCGCACCGGGGCGACCAGCGCGGCCCTGGCCACCTGGTTGGCGACGGCGGCGCCGTAGTCGGTACGGATGATGTGCAGGCACATGTCGATCCCGGCCGCGTATCCGGACGAGGTCATGACGTCCCCGTCCTCGACGTAGAGGACGTCGCCCTTGAGGTCGAGGGTCGGGTAGCGCCGGCGCAGCTCCTCGGCGAGCTCCCAGTACGTGGTGGCGCTGCGCCCGTCGAGCAGTCCGGCCTCGGCGAGGACGAAGGCGCCACTGCAGATGGAGGTGATCCGGGTCCCGTCGGCGGCGGCCGCGCGGACGGCCTCCACCGTGCGCGGATCGGGCACATAGCGCTGCCCCGTCCCCGCGACCAGGACCGTGTCGGCGTCCGCCACGGCGTCCAGGCCCCGGCCCACGTACAGGTCCAGCCCGCCGGTGGTGGCGACCGGGCCCGGCTCCGGGGTGCAGACGGTCAGCTCGTACCCGGGGGAACCGTCGATCTCCACCTTGGCGAAGAGCAGCTCGGGGATGGCGAGGTTGAACATCGCCACGGGAGAGGGCGCGATGACGACGACGCGGTGGGGGGCGGATGGCCGGTCCGTGGACCGCCGGTCGGACTTCATGGCCAGAACCTCCGGATGCATGGCGTTCAGGCCACTACTGTAACCGGCGGCGGATCGTCAGGCTGAGGGCATGTCACCCAACGCCGTACGCCAATCCGTCCCCGACGCCGGCCAGTTGAGCACCGACGGGTCCCTACGGCACCGGCCGTCCCGCTCCCCCTCCCCCGGCCTCACCCTCGCCGCCGCGCTCCTCGGCTTCGCCCTGATCACGCTGGACGCTTCCGTGGTGAACGTGGCGCTGCCCGCGATCGGCTCCGACCTGGGCGGCGGGATGTCCGGGCTGCAGTGGGTGGTCGACGCGTACACGCTCGCGTTCGCGGCGCTGATGCTGTCGACCGGCGCCTTCGCGGACCGGATCGGCTCGGCGAGGGCGTACGCGCTGGGCACGGTCGTCTTCGTCCTCGCCTCCGCCGCCTGCGGCTTCGCCCCGGACCTCGGGGTGCTGATCGGGGCCCGGGTGGTGCAGGGCGCGGCCGCCGCCGTGGTGCTGCCCGCCTCGCTCGCCCTGGTGCGCCAGGCGTACGCGGATCCGGCGCGGCGGGCCCGCGCGGTGGCGTTGTGGGCGGCGGGCGGCTCGGTCGCGGTGGCGCTCGGCCCCGTCGCGGGCGGGGCGCTCACCACGGCCTGGGACTGGCGCGGGATCTTCTTCATCAACCTCCCGCTGGGCTTGGCGGCCCTGGCCCTGACGACCCGCGCCCCGCGCTCCCGGCGCCGCCCCGCGCCGCTGGACCTTCCCGGCCAGCTGACGGCGATCGTGGCCCTGGCCGCGCTCGCCTTCGCCGTGATCGAGTCCGGACCGGTACGGGTGGTGGCGGGCGCGGTGGCGCTCGTCTCCGGATCGGCCTTCCTGCTGATCGAGTCGCGCGCGGCCCATCCGGTCGTGCCGCTCGGCCTGTTCCGTACGCCGACGGTCGCGGTGGCGGTCGCGGTCGGTGCGGCGGCGAGTGTGGCGTTCTACGGCGTGATCTTCGTCTTCTCTCTCTACTTCCAGCGGGTGCGGGGGGAGTCGGCGCTGGTGACTGGCTTGATGTTCCTGCCGATGACGGCCCTGATCCCGGCGACGAACGTCCTCTCGGGCAAACTCGCCAACCGCTACGGCCCGCGCCGCCCGATGATGATCGGCCAACTGGTGGCCCTGGCGGGCCTGCTCCTGCTCCTCGTCCCCGACGAACACACACCCACCCTGCTGGTGGCCTTCCTCCTGATCCCCCTGGCCCTCGGCTGCGCCCTCTCCATCCCGGCCCTCACCGCCGCGATGATGGAGGCCCTGCCGCAGGAGCGGGCGGGCCTGGCGGCGGGCGTACTGAACGCGGCGCGGCAGGTGGCGGGGGCGCTGAGTGTGGCGATGTCGGGGGCGCTGGTGGCGGGGGGATTCGTACCCGGGATGAGGGTGTGGCTGGTGGTGGCGGCGACCCTGTTCGCGGGAATGGCGGTGGCTACGCGGCGGCTGCGGTAGCCCTCCGGGGGGCGGGATTTCTCTGCGGGCCGTCTGTGGCTGCGCGCGAAGCCCTTCGGGGGTGCGGGATTTGCCTGCGGGCCCGGTGGGGGCTGGTCGCGCAGTTCCCCGCGCCCCTTTTTGGCCCGGTGTTCGTCTGCGGGTCGGCTGTGGTTGCTCGCGAAGTTCCCCGCGCCCCTTTTGGGCCCGGTGTTCGTCTGCGGGTCGGCTGTGGTTGCTCGCGCAGTTCCCCGCGCCCCTGAAGGCAGGCAGAACGGGGCTCGGCCACATTGCATCCCCTCCGGCGGCGAGGAGCGGGGCCCGCGCATCAGCCCCTCGGGCGTGTGAGGGACAGGGCCCGCGCATCCACCCCCTCCAGCGCCCGAGGAGCGGGGCAGGGGCAGGGGCCGTAGGCCCCGCCCTTCAGGGGCGCGGGGAACTGCGCGACCAGCCCCCACCGATCCGCGGACGAACGGGGGCCGGGGCGAAGCCCCCAGCCCCCCGCCGGGGCCCGGGGCGGAGCCCCGACAGCGGGGTGCAGGGGACGCAGGCCCCGCAACCGGGGTCCGGGGGCCTAGCCCCCGGGAGGCCAGCTCCACCCCCACCCGCCCCCGGAGGGTCTAGGGAAGGGGCGGGGCGGGGAGTTCCAACCGGCCGTCCACCCACCGCATCACCCCCGCCCCACCCCCCTCCCGCAGCTCCACCGGAAGCAGCGCCTCCGGCGTGCTCTGGTACGTCACCGGCCGCAGCCACCGCTCGACCGCCGTCGCCCCCACCGACGTGGACGTCGACGTCGTGGCCGGGTACGGCCCCCCGTGGTGCTGGGCCGGCGCCACCGCCACCCCCGTCGGCCACCCGTCCACCAGGACCCGCCCCGCGAGAGCCGTCAGCTCAGCGAGGAGCAGCTGCGCCGCCGCCCCGCCCTCGGTCCCCGCCGCCTCCCCCGCCGACAGCTGAAGCGTCGCCGTCAGGTTCCCCGGCAACCGCGAGAGCACCGCTCCGATTTCGGACGGGTGCTCATACCGCGCGACCACCGTCACCGGCCCGAAGCACTCCTCCAGCAACAAGTCGTGCGGCCCGGGCGACAACAGCGCCGAAGCCCCCACCGTCAGGAACCCCGCGCTCACCGTGTGCGCCCCGCCGGAACCCGGCGTCACCGGCGCCCCGACCCCGTCGAGCGCGGCCCGCTCGGCGACCCCGGCCACGAACGCGTCCCGCATCCGGTGGTCGAGCATCACCCCCGCCTCCGAGTCGCTCACCGCCGCCGTCAGCGCCTTGACCATCGCGTCACCCCCGGCACCGACGGGCGCCAGCACGAAGCCCGGCTTGGTGCAGAACTGGCCGACGCCCAGCGTCATCGACGCACCGAGGCCCGCCCCGATCTGCTCGCCGCGCTCCTCGGCCGCCGCCTCGGTGACCACGACCGGGTTCAGCGAGCCCAGTTCGCCGTGGAAGGGGATCGGCACCGGCCGGGCCGCCGCCGCGTCGAAGAGGGCGCGCCCGCCCCGTACCGAACCGGTGAAGCCCGCCGCCGAGACCAGCGGGTGGCGCACCAGCGCGACGCCCGCGTCGAAGCCGTGGACCAGCGCCACCACGTCCTGCGGCAGCCCGACCCGTACCGCCGCCCGCCGCAGCAGCGAGACGCACAGCTCGGAGGTGGCCGGGTGGGCCGGGTGGGCCTTGACCACGACCGGGCAGCCGGCCGCCAGCGCGCTCGCCGTGTCCCCGCCGGGGACGGAGAAGGCGAGCGGGAAGTTGGACGCCGAGTACACCGCGACCACCCCCAGCGGCACCTTCATCCGGCGCAGGTCCGGCCACGGCGGGGTGCGGCCCGCGTCGGCGTGGTCGATGCGCACGTCGAGGAAGGCGCCTTCGTCCACGACGTCCGCGAACGCCCTCAACTGGGCGGTGGTCCGGGCCAGTTCACCGGTGAGCCGGACGGGCCCGAGGGCCGTCTCGGCGTCGGCGGCCTCCACCACGTGCTCGGCGGCCCCGTCGAGCAGCTCGGCGGCGGTCCGCAGCAGCGCGGCCCGTACGGTCCGGTCGGCGAGCGCGCCGCGCACCGCCCAGGCGGCCTGTACCGCTGCGTCGACCTCGTGCTCCGTCGCCTCCGAAGCGACTTCCTCGCGCGGCTTCCCGGTACGGGGGTCGACACTCCAGACTGGTGCTGTGCTCACCGCGATGTCCTTCCGGCTTCCGGCCCCGCCCGTGGTCCGGGAGCGGGACCTTGCTCGTCATCCTTGCCCGTCCTGCTCCACCACCAGGGTTTGTTCGGTATTCTGAACAGCGTTCCTGTTGGTGAATATGCTGGACTCTATTGACGGGCGTTCTGCGTTGGCAAGACGCGCAGACGAAGAAGGGGCGAGGGCGAATGTCGGCTGCCGAGACAGGTGGGGCCCAGGTCAAGTCCGCCGTGCGTACGGTGGAGTTGCTGGAGTACTTCGCGGGGCGCCCCGGAATGCACTCCCTCGCCGCGGTCCAGGAGGCGGTCGGATACCCGAAGTCCAGCCTCTACATGCTCCTTCGCACCCTGGTCGAGCTCGGCTGGGTGGAGACCGACGCCACCGGCACACGGTACGGGATCGGCGTCCGGGCCCTGCTGGTGGGCACCTCGTACATCGACGGCGACGAGGTCGTCGCGGCCGCCCGGCCCACCCTGGACCGGCTCTCCGACGACACCACGGAGACCATCCACCTCGCCCGCCTCGACGGCACCAACGTGGTCTACCTCGCCACCCGCCAGTCCCAGCACTATCTGCGCCCCTTCACCCGCGTCGGCCGCCGGCTGCCCGCGCACTCGACCTCACTGGGCAAGGCGCTGCTCGCCACCCACAGCGACGAGCAGGTGCGCAAGCTGCTCCCGGAGACCCTCCAGCAGCTGACCGAGCACACCATCACCGACCGCGAGAAGCTCATCGAGGAGCTCCACCAGATCCGCGAGCAGGGGTACGCGGTGGACCGCGAGGAGAACACGCTGGGGCTGCGCTGCTTCGGCGTCGCGATCCCGTACCGGACCCCCGCGCGCGACGCGATCAGCTGCTCGGTGCCGGTCGCGCGGCTGACCCCGGCGCACGAACAGATGGTCAAGGACGCCCTGTTCGACGCCCGCGACCGGCTCACCCTGGCCACCCGTAGGCTCTGAGCCATGACGCTCGCCTCCTCCTCGCACGCCCGGCCGGCCGTCGTCCTGCGGGAGGTGCGCGACGACGATCTGCCGGTGTTCTTCACGCACATGAGCGACCCCGAGTCGGTGCGGGTCGCGGCCTTCGCCGCCGAGGACCCCACCGACCGGGCCCGCTTCGCCACCCACTGGGCCCGGCTCCGCGCCTCGGACGACCTGATACGCACGGTGCTCGCCGACGGCGAAGTGGCGGGCCACGCGGCGGTCTACGGCCCGCCGGACCACCGCGAGGTGACGTACTGGGTGGACCGCGCGCACTGGGGCCGAGGCATCGCCACCGCCGCCCTGTCGGCCCTGGTCGGGCTCGTTCCGCAGCGCCCGCTGCACGCCCGCGCCGCCGCCGACAACACCGGCTCGATCCGGGTGCTCCAGAAGTGCGGCTTCGAGATCGTCGGACACGACCGCGGCTTCGCCAACGCCCGGGGCGCGGAGATCGACGAGGTCGTCCTCGCGCTGGCGCGCTGAACCCCCGCGGACCGGACCTCCACCGGACCGGACCTCCACCGGACCGGGCTCCCGCCGGACCGGGCTCCCGCCGCCGTCCTCGCCTACTCTGTACGGATGATCATCGCCACGCGCCTGCTCGGCCGGACGGCCCGGCTGCGCTGGGTCCATCTGGTGCTCGGCGGCGCGGCGTTGATGCCGTACTTCCTGCTCGGCTCGGCGATCGTGGGTGCGGTCACCGGCGGCGCGGACGTCTACACCACGCTTCGCTTCCAACTCGCCGCGTTCGCCTGCGCGTTGCCGATCGCCGCCGTCTCCGCGCTGTTCCCGGTCGCCCGCCCGCTCTCGGTGGCTGCGGCCCGCGCGCTGTGCGGGGTCGACCCGGCCGCGCTCGCGGACGGGCCCGCCGGCTCACGGGCGGCCCGGGTGCGCACCGCCGGATGGTTCACGCTCCACATCGGCCTCGGCGGGGTCATCAGCGGGATGACACTCGCGCTGCCGCCGTTCGCGCTGACCCTGATCGTGCTGCCGCTCTTCGCGGCGCTGCGGCACTCCCGCCTCGAACTGCCCCTCTTCGACGGCTGGACGGTGCTGCTCGCCCCACCGCTCGGCCTCGCCGGACTGCTGGCGCTGAACTGCTGCGCGGCCGGTTCCGGCGCGTTGCTGGCCCGCTGGGCGCCGAGACTGCTCGGCCCGACGCCCGCGGACCGGCTCGCGGCGGCCGAGCAGCGGGCGGCGGAGCTCGCCGTGCGCAACCGGCTGGCGCGCGAGCTGCACGACTCGGTGGGCCACGCGCTGAGCGCGGTGACGCTCCAGGCGGGCGCGGCCCGCCGGGTGTTCGACAGCGACCCCGCCTTCGTACGGGAGGCGCTGGCGGCGATCGAGGAGACGACCCGGCGCACGGTCGGTGAACTCGACTCCGTGCTCGGCCTGTTGCGGCAGGGCGACGACGAGGCGGCCGGGGGCGCCGGGCCCGGCCTCTCCGGTCTCGACGGGCTACTGTCGCGTACCGGCGTGAAGGTGTCGTACACGGCGGACGGCGACCTCGCCGCCGTGCCGGAACTGGTCTCGCGCGAGGCGTACCGGATCGTGCAGGAGGGCCTGAGCAACGCCCTGCGGCACGGCGGCGCCGCACCCGTGGCCCTGCGGATCGCCGTCGACGGCGAGGAAGTGGAGATCGTGATGGAGAACCCCCTGCCCGAGACGGCTCAGGTGGTACGTCCGGGGGGCGGCCGGGGCCTGCGCGGGATAGCCGAACGGGCCGCCCTGCTCGGCGGCCGCGCGCAGGCGGGCCCCGAGGACGGCCGGTGGCGGCTCGCCGTCCGCTTCCCGGTCGCGGGCGAGCCCGGGGGTGCGCGATGAGCGCGGTCCGGGTGGTGCTCGCGGACGACGAGCGGATGGTGCGCACCGCGCTGCGGGCCATCCTGGAGGCGGAGGCGGACCTGGAGGTCGTGGGCGAGGCCGCGACCGGCGCGCAGGCGGTCTCGGTGGTGCGCGAACTGCGCCCCGACGTGGTCCTGATGGACGTGCGCATGCCCGAGATCGACGGCATCCGCGCCACCGAGCAGATCCTGGCGACGCTCCCCTCGCCGCCGCGGATCGTGGTGGTGACGACCTTCGAGAACGACTCGTACGTGTACGAAGCGCTGCGCGCCGGGGCCGCCGGGTTCCTGCTGAAGCGGGCGGCGGCCGAGGAGCTGGTGCAGGCGGTGCGCCTGGTGGCCCGCAGCGAATCGCTGCTCTATCCGTCGGCGGTGCGGGAGCTGGCGGCACTGCACTCCTCGGCCCGGCCCGCGCCCCCGCCCTGGGCGGCCCGGCTCACCGAGCGCGAGGCGGACGTACTGCGGCTGATGGCCACCGGC
Source organism: Streptomyces sp. NPDC059994 (assembly GCF_042737755.1). Lineage (NCBI taxonomy): Bacteria > Bacillati > Actinomycetota > Actinomycetes > Kitasatosporales > Streptomycetaceae > Streptomyces > Streptomyces sp. NPDC059994. Next base: position 6,305 of record NZ_JBHWUR010000018.1, on the reverse strand, counting down.
CTCTCCAACGCGGAGATCGCGGACCGGATGGGCGTCGGCCCGGCGACGGCGAAGACGCATGTGGCGTCGGTGCTCGCCAAGACGGGCGCGCGGGACCGCACCCAGGCGGTGATCGCGGCGTACGAGTCGGGGTTCATCACACCGCGCTGAGGCCTCCGCGATCTCTGAGGCCTCAGTGCCCTCCGCGACAGATGAGAGCTTCCTTAGAAAACCGGCCAAATGGAACGATTCGCGTCAGCCACCTCGTCCCTTTGATGGGATGAACAAGACGATCAGGCGCGCCTCGGTCCTCTGTCTGCTCATGGTGCTCGCCCTCCTGGGACGGGCCACCTATGTGCAGTTCTACAAAGGCCAGGCCCTCGCGGACGACAAGCTGAACCGGCGGAACACCATCGCGCGGTACGCGAACCCGCTCGGGGACATCATCGTGGCCGGCTCCCCGGTCACCGGATCGGAGAGGACGGCGAGCGGCGACCTCGCGTACAAGCGCGCGTACAAGAACGGTGAGCTGTACGCGGCGGTGACCGGCTTCAGCTCGCAGGTGTACGGGGCGACCCAGCTGGAGGGGATCTACGGCAAGGTGCTCGACGGCACCGACACCCGCATGAAAGACCCGCTCTCGGTACTCACCGGCGAGCGGGCCCGCGGCGGCAACGTGCTGACCACCATCGACCCGGCGGTGCAGAAGGCCGCCTACCGGGCGCTCGGGAGCAAGAAGGGCGCGGCCGTCGCCATCGACCCGAAGACCGGCCGCATCCTCGGCATGGTCTCGACGCCGTCGTACGACCCGTCGAAGATCGCCGGTTCGACGGACGGCGACGCCTGGAAGGCGCTCTCCGAGGACCCGGACAAACCGATGGTCAACCGGGCGCTGCGGCAGCCGCTGCCGCCGGGTTCGACGTTCAAGCTGGTGGTGGCGGCGGCGGCACTGGAGAACGGCCTCTACCCGTCGGTGGACACGAGGACCGACAGCCCCAACCCGTACACCCTGCCCGGCACCCGGACCGTGCTGACCAACGAGAACCCGTCCGCCCCGTGCGAGAACGCCACCATCCGCACGGCGCTCCAGTACTCGTGCAACAACGTCTTCGCGAAGATGGCGGACCGGCTCGGCCAGGACAAGGTCCGGGCCATGGCGGAGAGGTTCGGCTTCGACGACGCGAAGCAGGACGTGCCGGTACGGGCCTCGGCGAGCGTGTACCCGAAGGGCATGGACAAGGCGCAGACCGCGCTGACCGGCATCGGCCAGTTCGATGTGACGGCGACGCCGCTCCAGATGGCCATGGTGTCCGCCGCCATAGCCAACGATGGAGTCATGGCATCGCCCCATATGGTCTCCCAGGTGACGGACGCGGACGGCGCCACCCTGCAGTCCTACCAGGACGGCGACGGCAAGCGGATCATGTCGGCGGAGACCGCGCGCCAGTTGCGCGCCGCGATGGTGACGGTCGTCGAGGACGGCACCGGCTCCAACGCCAAGGTGAGCGGGGCCGAGGTCGGCGGCAAGACGGGCACGGCCCAGCACGGCGTGGGCAACTCCAAGACGCCGTACGCCTGGTTCACGTCGTACGCGAAGGACTCCGCCACCGGCAAGGAGGTGGCGGTGGCCGTGCTCATCGAGGACTCGGGCGCGGCGCGCTCGGAAGTGAGCGGCAACGGCCTGGCGGCGCCGGTGGCGCAGAAGATGATGCGGGCGGCGCTGGGTTCGTCGTAGGGCATCGGCGGGCGCGGGCGGGGCTGGTGGGGCTGGTGGGGCCGGGGTGCTGCTGCCGGTGGTGGGGGCGGGAGCGCTGCTGGCTGCGCTGACGCCTCGGGGGCCCCACCCCGCCCCTTCCCTGAACCCTCCGGGGGTGGGGGTGGGTTGAGGTGGTTCTCCCGGGGGGCTGCGCCCCGGATCCTGTTCGTCTGCGGGCCGCCGTGGCTGGTCGCGCCCACGCGGCGGAGCCGCACATGTCACAGCCCCGCGCCCCTGAAGGGCGGGTCCTGCGACCCCTGCCCCGCTCCTCAAACGCCCGAGGGGCTGAAATATGGCCGCGCCCCTTCCGCCTGCCTTCAGGGGCGCGGGGAACTGCGCGAGCAACCACAACCGACCCGCAGCCAAGCACCGGGCCGAAAAAGGGGCGCGGGGAACTGCGCGACCAGCCACAGCCCACCCGCAGCCAAACACCGGACCCAAAAGGGGCGCGGGGAACTGCGCGACCAGCCACAGCCGACCCGCAGACGAATGGGGGGGGCCGGGGCAGAGCCCCCAGCAGCCCACCCCGACCCGCCACCCGGCCGCCGCCCAGGCCACGCGGCGGAGCCGCACCATGTCACAGCAGGGAACGGGCGGGGTGGGGGTCAACCCACCACCCCCGACCGCCGCACCGCCGCCACATCCTCCCCCGACGCCAACCCCCCGTGGTACAGCCTCAACTCCGTCGCCCCAGCCCCCTCCGCCCGCACCGCATCCTCCCCCAGCGCCCCAGGCCGGCCCCCCATCCCCGCCACCACCGTGAAGTTCGCCGCTACCACCGCCCCCGCCCCCGCGTGCGCCGCGAACGGCCGCAGGAGGTCCGGGCGGCCGGCGGGGCAGGGGACGACCACGCCGTCCGCCAGGCCGAACACCCCCGCCACATCCACCCCCACGTTCGCCCCGCACCGGTGCACACCGGGATCCGCGTGCAGCAGCACCTGGAAACCGGGCCCCGCCGCATCCCGCACAGCGCCGACCGCCTCCTCCTGAAGGCTCCGCGCCACCGCGGCGCGGTAGCCGACCGTCGCCTCCAGCAGTTCCCCGCCCGCACACGGGCCCCCGCGCCACACCGGCTCCAACGCCGCCCGCACCTCCCCCGCCAGCCGTTCCGCGTCCAGGCCCCACTCCCCGTACCCCTGTCGGCATGAATCGCAGAAGCACAGCGACATCAGGTACTGGGCCGTGTCGTCCAGCGCCACTCCCGCGATCTTGTCGTGGGCGTGCAGGTGCGCGAGGCCGTACCAGCCGCAGGATTCGAGTTCCGTCCCGCGCGCCCCGGGCCGTACCGCCGCCTCCGCCGCGAGGGCGACCAGGTACGCGCGGACCTCCGGGCGCGCTATGCAGGGCGCCCAGGGGTAGCGGTCGCCGTACGCGTTGACCACCGAGGTCTCGGGGTGCTCCGCGCCGAGGCGGGAGTTGTGGGCGAGGACGACCCAGGAGTGGACGTCGAGGCCGACCGCCGCGAGCGCCTCGGCGGCCTCGCCGTACGCGTCCCCGGGCGCCCACCGCCCGGCGGCGTAGGGCCGCAGCGTACGGCCGGACCAGCGGCGTTCGTCGACGGGGTACAGGACCGCCGCGTGCTCGGCCGTGACCACCCGGTGGCGCGGGTGGTGCGGGGTGAGGGCCCGGGTCGAGTGGTAGGCGGCGGCGAGCGTCACCTGCCCGACCCCGAGGCCGGCGATCCGCGCGGGCGCGTCCGGGTCGCCGATGACGTCCCAGGGGTAGAGGAACGCGGACGCCTTCACGCGGGCGCCCCGCCCCGCCCGACCGGCTCCCCTTCGCCCTCCGCCAACAGCGAGCGACCCCGCTCGATCAGCGCGGCCAGCTGCTTGATGTGGGCCGCGTCGGGCTCGTTCAGCGGCGGCCGCACCTCGCCGACCTCCAGACCCGCCAGCCGTACGCCCGCTTTGACGAGGGATACGGCGTAGCCGCGGCCCTGGTTGCGCAGTTCGACGAGCGGCACGTAGAAGCCGTCCAGGAGGCGGTTCACGGTGGCGTCGTCGCCGGTGTCGAGCGCCCGGTGGAAGGCGAGCGCGATGTCCGGGGCGAAGCAGAAGACCGCCGACGAGTAGAGCGTGACGCCGATGCCCCGGTAGGCGAGGCCGGTGAGCTCGGCCGTGGGCAGGCCGTTGAAGTAGAGGAACTCGCGGTCGGGCTCCTCGCGGCGGACGGTGCTGACGATCCGCTGCATCAGGTCGAGGTCCCCGATGCCGTCCTTGAGGCCGATGATGCCGTCGGCCCGGGCGAGTTCGACGGCGGTGGCGGGGGTGAGGACCGCGTTGTCGCGCTGGTAGACGATGACGTCGAGGGAGGTGGCGGCGGCGAGCGCTGTGTAGTGGCGCAGCAGCCCTTCCTGGTCGGCGACGACGAGGTACGGCGGCATGGCGAGCAGCCCGTCGGCGCCCGCGTCCTCGGCAAGCTCGGCGTACTGGATCGCGAGGGCCGTCCCGTATCCCGCGCCTGCCACCACCGGGACGTGGCCCGCGGCCTCCTCGACGGCGGCGGCCACGCAGGCGTGGAACTCCTCCGGGGTGAGCGCGTGGAACTCTCCCGTACCGCAACAGGCGAACACCGCGCCCGCGCCCGCGTCGATGCCGCTCCTCACATGCGCGCGGAAGGCGGCGAGGTCGAGGCCGCCGTCCGGCCCGAAGGGGGTGACCGGGAAGAAGAGGAGACCGTCCAGACGGGCGGCGAGCGGGGAGGGGTCATCGGGCGTCACGGGCGCTCCCAGGGCAAAGGCCGTTGTGCACAATTCTGATCGGCGTCTATGTTTCTGAACGCCATCACGCTATGGCAGCCCTACGACGACGGTCAAGACGCGAAACCCCGGCGCGCGGGTGTTTTCCGCACGGCTGACCCCTCTGCCGCCATGGCGCCGCCAGGCGCTCCGCGCCACACTTGACGAGGCCGGAGCCCGCTCCCTAGCTTGTCCATGCATATGAATGACATCCACGGGGGTGTCCGTCCGGCCCGCACGGCCGCCGTCCCGCCCGCGCACCGAGGAGATCCTCATGCCCGCTCCCCGCACCGTCCTGCTCACCGGCGCCGCCGGCGGACTCGGCACCCTGATGCGGGGGCTGCTTCCGGCGTACGGCTACGACCTGCGCCTTCTCGACGCACGGACCATCCCGGGCGAGCCGGACGCGATCACCGCCGACCTCGGCGACCGGGGCGCGCTGCGGGAGGCGGTCCGGGGCGTCGACGCGGTCCTGCACCTGGCGGGAATCTCCCTGGAGTCCACGTTCGACAAGATCCTGCGGGCCAACATCGAGGGCACGTACAACCTCTACGAGGCCGCACGCGAGGAGGGCGTCGCCCGCGTGGTCTTCGCCTCCTCCAACCACGCGGTCGGCTTCACCCCGCGCCCGCGCGGCGAGGTGCCGCTGGAGCGGGCCGCCCTGATCCCGGTCGACACCCCGCGCCGCCCCGACACCTTCTACGGCCTCTCCAAGTCGTTCGGCGAGGACCTGGCCCAGTTCTACTGGGACAAGTACGCCCTGGAGAGCGTCTCGGTGCGGATCGGCTCCTGCTTCATGGAACCCACCTCCGTACGGATGCTTTCGATCTGGATGAGCCCCGGCGACGGCGCCCGCCTCTTCCACGCGGCCCTCACCGCCGAAGGCGTCGGCCACACGGTGGTCTACGGCTCCTCCGCCAACACCCGGCTGTGGTGGGACCTCTCGTCGGCACGGGAGCTCGGGTACGAGCCGCAGGACGACTCCGAGCAGTACGCCGAGAAGCTGGTCGCCGAGCAGGGTGAACTCGACCCCGACAGCCCGGACCACGCGTACCTCGGCGGCCATTTCACCACCGACCCGCCGGTGTGGCCGTACTGAAACCGGCAGGGACGGGTGACGGGCGGATCCGTGATCGTTCACGCATCGGCGGGACGCTCACCGAATTGGCGGGACATTCAAGGAACCGTAAAGCCGTTCCGCTCGTTCCCGGAGCATGACCGCAATGACACCTGGCTCGAACCTTCCGCTCCCGACCGCCCGCGTGGCGGTGGACGTCGCCGCCCCGGTGCGGCTCGACGTGTCGGGCCTGTTGCTCACCGCCGACGGCAAGGTGCGCTCGGACGACGACTTCATCTTCTACAACCAGCCCTCGGGCCCCGGTGTCACCTACCGGTCCGGCGGCGGCACCGCCCCGGACGCGATCGTGGTGGACACGTCGGCGGTGCCGCCCGGCATCGAGAAGATCGTCGTCACCGCCAGCCCCGACGCCGCGGGCCAGACCTTCCAGGGCATCGAGCCCACCGCCACCCTGCGCGACGCCGACGACGGCAGTGTGATCGCCACCTTCACCCCGCCGCAGCTCGGCGGCGAGACCGCGCTGGTCGTCATGGAGGTCTATCTGCGCGGCGGCGCCTGGAAGGCCCGCGCGGTGGGCCAGGGGTACGCGAACGGGCTGGCGGGCATCGCCACCGACTTCGGCGTCTCCGTCGAGGAGCCCCAGGCCGCCGCGCCCGCCCCCGCCGCGCCGGCCCCCCCTCCGGCTCCCCGCGCCGCACGCGCGCCGCCCGCCCCGGCCCCCCCGCCGCCGCCAGACCCCGGTGCCGGCTCCCTCT